>CALAGB010000410.1 GCA_937891245.1 uncultured Thermomicrobiales bacterium
CCTGCACATCGCCGGTGATCCCGAGCGACTGCGCGAGCGAGGCGGCGTCATCAGCGCTCCAGACACGGGGCTGAAGCTGGTACACCGGCGCCTGCCGCGGCACCTGTTGGAGGCTCATATTCAGATGGTAGTTCAGTTGCACCTGACCACCGCCGGAAGAGCCGGACGGGATATCTGCCGGCGGGAGCGATCCGTAATCGCCGACGAGCGGCGTCGGCTCCGGAGTGGTCGCTGCAGTCGGTTCCACGCTTGCGGTTGCCTCGCTTGTGGCAGAGGCTTGCGGCGTCGCCTCGACGGTTGCGCTGCCGGTTGCGCTCGTGGTGGCCGAAGCCGACGCAACCGCGCTCGCCTGGGCGCTCGGCTGAGCTGAGGCGCCGGCCGATGGCGATGCCAACGCGGCGACGGCCGAACTGACTGGGGTCGCGGAGTTGTCTTCTCCGGCTCCGTCGTAGAAGAAGAGGATCCAGGCGACGATGGCGGCAACGAGGACGAGAAGGATGGAGGCGGCGACGATCGCATAGGGAGAATTATTATTGTTGCGACGGTTTCTTGGGGGTCGATAGCTCCGCTGCGCCATTCCGCCTGTTTCTCTTTCTGCTGAGGCTCGAACGAACCCACGTCAAAGGCGCGCCAACGCGATCGCTTGCCGGTTGCTCGCGACGGCACGCCAATTTGAACGTGTTACATGACCTCCTGGATGCGCCGCAGTTCGATGATCTGGTCACGTAAGAGGGCGGCTCGCTCGAATTCAAGCTGTTTAGAGGCGTCCTTCATCTGACGTTCGAGGTCCTTGATGAGGCGCGCCATCTCGTCCGGCGGGATCTCAGCGATCGCGCCTGGTTTGCTGTCCGCGTGATAGATACCCTGTTCTTCAGCGACAGCCTTCACGCGCTCGGTGATATCGCGAATCTGCTTGATGATGCCGCGCGGCGTGATGTTGTGCTGTTCATTGTGGGCGATCTGAATGGCGCGGCGACGATACGTTTCATCGATCGCCCGCCGCATCGAATCGGTTACGTTGTCGGCGTACATGATGACGAGACCGTCGACATGCCGCGAGGCGCGCCCGATTGTCTGAATGAGCGAATTGGTCGAGCGGAGATAGCCTTCTTTGTCCGCATCGAGAATCGCGACCAGCGAAACTTCCGGCAAGTCGAGTCCTTCGCGAAGCAGGTTGATGCCGACGACGACGTCATAGACACCGAGCCGGAGATCGCGCAGGATTTCGACACGCTCCAGCGTTTCGATGTCGCTGTGCAGATAATGAGCGCGGATGCCGACCTCTTTCATATAGTCGGTCAGATCCTCGGCCATCTTCTTGGTCAGCGTTGTGATCAGAGCGCGTTCGCCGCGAGCCACACGATGATGAATCTCGCCCAGCAGATCGTCGATCTGCCCTTTGGTCGGCCGCACACTGATTTCCGGATCGACCAGACCGGTCGGTCGGATGACCTGCTCCACGACCTGTTCACTATGCTCGAACTCGTAGGGGCCGGGCGTCGCTGAGACGTAGACCGCCTGCCGAACATGCCGCTCGAACTCATCGAAAGTGAGCGGGCGGTTGTCGCGGGCCGACGGTAGGCGGAAGCCGAAATCGACCAGCACATCCTTGCGCGAGCGATCTCCGGCGAACATACCGCGCACCTGCGGAATCGACATATGGGACTCGTCGATGAAGATGATGTAGTCGTCCGGGAAATAATCGAGCAGCGTCCAGGGCGGATCGCCTTCTTTCCGGCGCGAGAGATGCCGCGAATAGTTCTCGACGCCCGAGCAGTAGCCTGCCTCTTGCAGCATCTCGATGTCGTACATCGTGCGCTGCTTCAAGCGCGCCGCTTCGAGGATCTTCCCCTCGTTCTCCAGCACCTTCAGTCGCTCTTCGAGCTCAGCCTCGATATCGACCACCGCGAGTTGCAGTTTCTCGGCCGAGGTCACGAAGTGCTTGGCCGGGTAGATGTCGATTTCGTTGCGCTCGGTCAGGATCTCGCCGGTCAACGGATCGATCTCGATGATGCGCTCGATCTCGTCTCCGAAGAACTCGATGCGCACCGCGATCTCTTCATAGGCCGGGAAGACGTCGAGTGTATCGCCGCGCACGCGGAACGTGCCGCGTACGAGCGTCAGATCGTTGCGGTCGTACTGGATATCGACGAGGTGGCGTAGGATGCGATCGCGCCGCACGCTGGCCCCGCGCCGCAATGAAACGACCGTCTTGCCATAGTCTTCCGGCGAGCCGAGACCGTAGATACACGAGACGCTGGCGACAATGACGACATCGCGGCGCGTCAGCAGCGCACGTGTCGCTGCATGACGGAGCTTATCGATCTCGTCGTTGATCTGGGCGTCTTTCTCGATGTAGGTATCGGTTCGCGGGACGTAGGCTTCCGGCTGGTAGTAATCGTAGTAGCTGACGAAGTACTCAACGGCGTTGTTCGGAAAGAACTCCTTGAATTCGGCATAGAGCTGCGCTGCGAGTGTCTTGTTCGGCGCCAGCACCAGCGAGGGCTTCTGAACGCGCGCCATGATGTTCGCCATGGTGAACGTTTTGCCCGAACCGGTGACGCCGAGCAGCGTCTGATGGCGAGCGTTCTGCTGGAGCCCTTCCACGATCATCTCGATGGCAGCTGGTTGGTCGCCGGTCGGTTTGAGATCGGAGATGAGTTGTAATTCTGGCACAGGCCGCCTGTCCTTCATTCGATGATCGCGCCCGAATCGCAACCCTCCAATTATACCCGACAAGGGCAGGAATCGCCGCTGAAAAGGCCATAAAACATGGGAGCGGTGCTCAGATCAGCGCGTAGAATTCGGCTTCTTCGCCGCCGACGGCGATGACGTCGTAGATGTGGCGGACGGCCCAGCGCTGGCCGGACCAGGGGAGGCGAGAGACGGTTTCTTCGAGGTCGCACCAGGCGTAGTCATCGTACTCGTTGGAGACGTGCACCTGGCCGCGTCCCAGAATGAGCGCGGCAAAGGCCGGCGCCAGCACGATTGTGTCGGAGGCGTGATCGTAGAACTGGTTGATGTAGTCGGCGGAATAGAGCTGTGTCGGTACGAAACCGGTGCGCTCTTCGACCTCGCGCATCGCGGCTTCGACGGCACGTTCGCCCGGTTCAATCTTGCCGTGAATCGACTGCCAGGTGTTCCCGAGCACCATTTCTGGCCGTCGTCGCAGCAATAGGAATTGAACTTGACTCCGGACACGCCGGAAGACATAGACATCGACAATGTCGCTGACGATACGCGGCATTTAAGCCATCGCCAGCGGTTGTTGCGGCTTCAGCGGATCCCTCCCATGCGCCAGCATAGCGCGCGCTATCTATTGAGAATAACACACATGGGACTCGCATACCGCCATGCGACGCGCGTTCAATTCTGACGTCTCATTTATCGTCGACTTCCGCTAGAGGACCGCTGAGCGAACCGGCTCGACCGATTAGCGCCGACCGCTATCACGATTGCGTATTTGCCAGAGACGATACTTGATTTCACCGCTCAGACCGTCGCGCGGTGGCGGAAAATCGAGGTCGCGCCCGCGCCACTGCCGCGACGACCGATAGATCGGATCGGTGCGACGCGAGAGCACGATCGGACTGAGAAAAACAAGTATGCAGATCAGTGCCAGCACGAGCGCCAGTGCGTGCGAATAGCTGGCAACCATGATGGCAATCAGCGCGAGGCCGAAGGTCGCTCCCAGCCAGATGAGTCCGTTCGCCTTGC
Organism: uncultured Thermomicrobiales bacterium; assembly: GCA_937891245.1. GTDB lineage: Bacteria > Chloroflexota > Chloroflexia > Thermomicrobiales > Thermomicrobiaceae > CALAGB01. The sequence goes on from CALAGB010000410.1 coordinate 3,718, forward strand.
CGGGACGATCGTCGAGACCGGGTCTGCGTGGCTGGCGACGCGGTAGGCGGGGCCGAAAGCGACGAAGGCTCACTTTCCGCCAGGCCGGCTCCTGTTCCTTGGCGTCGAGTATCTGGATGATTTCTTCCTCAAGCTTGGTATAACGCTTCTTCGCCATCGGTCGCCTCTGTTCATGCTCATGCCAGTCGGAGCGCGGCGTGGGCCAGTTCGTCGACCGCTTCCAGCGCGCGATCGATTTCTTCGTGGGTGGTGTAAAAACCGGGACTCAGGCGAATAGTGCCGCGTGGGAAGGCACCGAGCGCGGCGCAGGCGTCGGGAGCGCAATGCAATCCGGTGCGGCAGGCGATCTCGAAATTGCTGTCGAGCGCGGCGCCGAAGTCGGCCGGCTCCCAGCCATCGACCGTGAAGGAAACGACGGCGGTGCGCTTGGTGGCGCTTTCCGGTGAGCATAGCTCGACGCCGGTAATGCGATTCAGCCCATCGATCAGACGCGACGTCACCTCTCGTTCGTGCGCCTCCACCGCGTCGACGCCCGTTTCGGTCAGAACTTCCAGCGCGGCGCCAAGCGCTGCGATGCCGACGGTATTCAGCGTGCCCGCTTCGTAGCGGCCGGGCAATTCGGCCGGCTGCACGTCCTC
>CALAGB010000411.1 GCA_937891245.1 uncultured Thermomicrobiales bacterium
GAGCCGATAAAGAGTTCATCCGCCTCAAGGAAGGCATCGACGGAGTGACCGCGCACGACGATATCGTCGCGCTCGCTCCAGCGCGCGACGATATCGTGCGACTCGACGTCGGCGTTGACCCGGCGGACTTCAGCAAGTGGAAAGTGTTGTTCGTCAGTCATCGGGTCCGCTCCTTTCCAGCTTCAAGGGCACGAATACGCTGCAGGCCGTCCTCGACGCTCAGCCGTCCGGCCGCGATCGCATTCAGAATGTCGTCGCGCGACTCCTGACGTGGTTCGTCCGGTGCCGCTGGTTCATCCTGTAGCGCTTCGATCACTTCTTCGAGTTTGGCGCGCACCGTCGGGTAGGAGACACCAAGCGAGCGTTCGACCTCGCTTAAATTGCCGCGACTGCGGACAAAGAGACGCAGGAACGTCTGCTGGTCGGGCGTCAGGCGGTCGAAAACGCCGAGCGACCAGCGCCCGCGAATCGTGGTGTCGCACTCCTGACAGTGCAGCTCTCGGATATCCAGTACGTGCCCGCAAGTCGGGCAATGCGATGGCGCTTTGTACACTTCTACCTCCTATTGGGAACCATACTAGCCCTATTACTTGCCAATGTCAAGGGAATAATAAGAAGTAGCACGGAATTCGGCGAGATTGGTTCACGATCTCCGAATATCTCCGTAAACGACTGGTATTTGGGAAACGCGGACATGAGAGAATAGGAGGCGGCAAAAATGAGTGATGGCGTCAATTGTGCTTAGAGCAAGTGTGGATCGCGGCGCGGGCGTGCCACCGGGGTGTGCCCAAAACGCATGTACGTTCGGCAGATGAGAGGGCTTATGGCGATGAATCGTCACTCGGTGCAACGTCAGCGGATCGGACCCGCCGTTCGCCGTTTGCGCCGTTTACAAGGTCTGACACTGGATCAACTGGCGGAGGCAGCGGCTGTTTCGCCATCGCATCTGAGTCGCCTGGAGCGGAGCCAGACGTTGCCGAGTTTTCCGGTTATGGCGAAAATCGCGGATGCACTCAATGTTGATGTCAATGAGTTCGTACGGCTGGAGCACGACGTTACTCACTTGGATGATGAACTCGCCTGGTATCTCGGAATGCTCGCGTTGCCCGACGATGCGAACCAGGAACTCTTCGGGTTGACGATCGAGACCCGACGGGCGTTGGTCGAGTGTTTCAATCAACTGACGCAGTTTGCATTGACTCCGTACGACGTACAGGAGCAGATCGAGCAGGCGGTCAGTGCGGGTTCCGAGGAGAGCCTGGCGGGTTTGGCGCCGCTCATCGAGCGTTCAGGGATGGACGCGATTGGGCTGATGCGGGCGCTCTTGACGCTCAGTATGGTCGATGGCCGGCAGTCGTTCCTCATCGCCGGACCGAGCCTTCTGCCGATTATGCCGGGGAATGATCTCCTGGGCCCGTATCGCTGGGCCTTTCCCGAGGCGCCGCTCGATCCGAGCGCCGGACAATGGTGGCGGTCGGCGAGTGGATCGCTTGGCGGGCGCTCGTCGACCGACCGCCCCTCGCGCATCATCATCAGCGTGCAAGCGCTGGCGTCCGGCCTGGGAACCGAGATCGCCCGTTCGGTGCGATCGGTGATCGATCACGACGAACTTGTCGAGCTCGCGATCACGGAACGACAGCTCGGAACTGTGAACGTCGCGCTCGTAGGCGAGTTCGGTATCGCTGAGCAGCTCGTCTCGCGCCGGGGCGCTAAGGGTGCCGAGCACGTCGCTCTCTGGGTTGGTACCGAGCGCGCGCGTACGGCGCTCGAACGAGCGCTTGACGGTATCTGGCAGTCGTTGAGCGCGGTGGAACGTGATCCGGGAACCGTGCGGGCGCGCTTGCAACAGATCGAGCCGGCCCGGTAGTAGACGACGTCGAACCTTGCGAGCGCCGTGCATTCTTGCCATAATCGTCATAGCAGACTCATTCCCGGTCTTGAATCCGCATCGAACGCGGCCATGCTGCGCTTTTTGGCGAAGGTCGCGTTTCGCTGACCAGCGCAGTCGTGGGCGCGAACCTAAGCGGTCTGTTCAATCGATACGTCCACCTTCCCGGTTCTAGTCGCACTGTTGACGGGCCGGACCACGGAACCGAACGGTGAACGCAACGGGCGATATGATGAAACACGATGTAATTCCTGATGTCGTGATCAGGCGGCTACCGGTCTACGTGCGCACGTTACGCCAGATGTTGACGGAACAGGTTACCAGCGCCTCTTCGGAAGAACTTGGCCTTCGTGTCGGGGTGAGCGCCGCGCAGATTCGGCGTGATCTCTCGTACTTTGGCCGCTTTGGTACGCAGGGGAAGGGTTACGATATCCGGCAGCTCGAACGAGCAGTCACCCGCATTCTGCATCTTGACCGGCAGTGGGATGCCGCGCTCGTCGGGTTTGGGCACCTCGGTCAGGCGATTGCCCAGTATCACGGCTTTGAACAGAACTCATTTCGCATTTCAACGATCTTCGCGCGTAATCCGGATCACGTGGGGCGGCAGGTGAACGGCGTTGTCGTGCTCGATGCGTCGGCAATCACCGAAGTGGTGCGCGAGATGGGTGTGCGAATCGGGATCATCGCCGTCCCGGCCTCCTCCGCGCAGGATGTCGCTGATCAACTGATCGCGGGAGGCGTCCGCGCCATCCTCAACTACGCGCCGGTCATCCTGCACCTGCCGAGCGATGTCTGGATGCGCGAGATCGATCCGACCGGTGCGTTGCAGAGCCTCACCTATTATCTGGATACCGATCGCCCCACCAGTAATACTCCCCACTCCCACCCGGCCGGCAAGATCCTCGACGAGGCGGCCGGGAAGTAGAGCCTGATGGATACGGAGGCCGGGGCCCGCGCTACGGGATGAGCGAAGTGAGGTCGTCCGGGAAGATCTGGATGAAGGCGATGAGCAGCAACAGGTCACCGGCGATCAGGACGACGAGCAGCGCCAGCGGCGCCACGGCCCCACTTCGCTCGAGGAAGAGCCCGATGCCCCCGAGGTCGATCGTGGTCGCCAGAAATAAGAGCCAGCCGACGATGATGAAGATCGTGCCGAGCACCAGCGTATTGCCGTACGGCAGATCCTTCCAGACGAGAACCGCCAGGTTGAGAATCGTCAAAACCAGCCCCGGCAAGACGAGCATCGCGACCGCCATCCAGAGTGTCCGCGAGCTGCCCACCGCTTCGAAATAGCCGGATGGACGACGCATCTGCGGCCAGGCACCATCGGTGAAGTCCTCAATGGCTTCAATCGTAAAGAGCATGGCAATACTCAACCCGATGAGTAACCAGAGCCGTCCATCGATGAGCAAGAGGTCGATCCTTCCGCCATTTTGTGTGTGCATGAAACGCGCAAGGGCTGGTCAGCATCAGCCTATCAAAGGGCGGGGGGACTGGCAACCACCGGATGCCTAACAATCCCAACCGCCGCCCGGCGCGAAACCGCCGGGCTACGTGGACGAAACTCACTGAAGGGGGTTTTCGGTGGAGGCTTGATGGCATAAGACGAGATCATAGGCGAACGTACGCAAACGCAGTCCCTTCATGGACTTCGTCTCTGGAGCCCTGCGGATTTACCCCAGGGTGAAGGTCGAGTGAGGCGAGCGTTCCGGGATTGTTGCTCCTGTTCACCTGGAGACGATGTGCGCCGGATGGTCTATCATCGATCAATGTTGAAACACGCAACACGTGCATGGGACTGATTACGAAGGGCTGGGGAGGCGATGAACCACGAATTTACGCGGAGTTTACCGTCGTTCGATGAGCTACCGCATCATCCGAATGCTCCGGAGAAAATCGCCTGGGAGCTGTGGGGCGACAGGGACGAGATTGGCGCGATCAATCTGTTGACTCCCGAGCGTGTCGCCGCCGGAGCACGGCTGGCGAAGACTGGGCGAATGTTTCCGCTTAACTGGAAGATGGAGCTGCCCGATCCGCCGCTCTTCGGTCGCGAGAAGCTGAATCATACGCTCAAACGGAAGCGCCCGTTCGTACATGACGATGTCTACAACGATTTCAATACGCAGTCCTCAACCCACTGGGATGGGCTGACGCACTACGGCAGCATGCAGTGCCAGTGCTTCTACAACGGCGCCACGCCGGAGCAGATCACGGCGCTACCTGGTACGCGGAACGGCATTCAGGCGTGGGCGCGACGCGGCATCGCCGGGCGAGCTGTGCTGCTTGACTACGGTCGCTGGTCCGAAGCACAGGGGCTGCATCCGGCGGCAGGTGAACGCCCTCCGGTGCCGGCCGCCGATCTGATGCAGGTGGCCGATGCACAGGGGACACACTTCGAGACGGGCGATATCTTGATTGTGCGCTACGGTTGGACGGCCTGGTACGAACAGCTCGATGCGGACGAA
>CALAGB010000412.1 GCA_937891245.1 uncultured Thermomicrobiales bacterium
TACGAGATTACAAGGTGACTGGAGTTCAGACGTGTGCTCTTCCGATCTCAAGCGCGGTAATCCGAGCGTGCCATCATCGCGCGGACCGTCGATCGGACGGTCACGGTTGATGGTGAGCTGCCACACGCCCACAACGGCTGCCGAAAAGGCCAGGATAACCCCGGCCAATAGCTCGGTCAGCGTACGACCCCTTCCCTGCCGATCCTGCGCTGCGTCCGAGACGTGATCTATTGCTTCCACGCCCTCGGGATACCAGTATTCGTTGCCCCCAAAAGTGGCATCCCAGGTTGTTTCGGTTGAGGCATCAACGAAATTCCCCATGACGTCACCGCGATCGGGATCGACCGCCACGGGCTCGTCGAGTTCATCCCAATACTGGGTCCGCGATATTGGGTCGATCGCGGGAGCCTCTGCTGAATACTCATCATTGTGCACGTCCTGGGACTGTGGGTCAACCTCTGAGCGGGTCGTGTTTCGACTTCGACGGAAGCGCTCCGCCGTTTCCTCCGGTAGCAGGTGATAACACCAGTTACTGAGCCGTTTGACCACATCCCCGTTGTCGCGCGTGCGGCGTGGACGTTGGTGGCGTGGTACGACGATGGCGGCGGCATGGGCATCTTCGACGCCGTAATCGCGCGAGATTTCATCGAAATAAGCGAGGATTTCGTCGGCTTCACCCTGAACGAAAACCTCCTGCGAGCCGCGGTGCAATACGCGCGCCAGCGAGGTCGAGCAGAGCACGATCGTGTCGTGCGCTTCGACACGCGTATGGTAGATCTCGGGCTGGCAACTTTCGTGTAGACCGAGCGGCGCTTCGTCGAAATCGCGATGCCAGCGCCAATCTTCGAGCTCCGGAAATGCGTAGAGCTCGCCCTCCTGGGCGATCAGTACCTGGCTCGGGGCAACCTGGACGATGTAGATGTCGTCAGCGCGCGCGAGGATGCAGGTGAGGCCGAAGCTGACGCGCCGGTCAGGGGTGCGAATGGCGTTGGCGCGCACCAACCAGTGATTAACGTCTTCTACGGCGTCGAGGAGTAGCGGTGCGGCATCCCGCTCGTTGCCGTCCGCAATCGCCGCTCGGAGCCGTTGTACGACCTCATCGGCGACGCCGCCGGCCAACGGCGAGTCTTCGACCGGTTCAAGGCAGATATAGACGTGCTGGGCGTCCGGTGCCCCCAAGTCATCGAAGGGATCGAGTGAGAGAAACGCGGTTCCTTCGGCAAAGTGGCCGGCCCGAACGACGAGTTCCACCGACGATGTCTCAAGTCGAGGCATTGGCGCTCCGTCTTCTGGTGATCGACTAGGCCGTTGCGCCAAAAAACGGGCAAATGGATCCCCGCAGCAGCATGTAGAAGCTGCCGAAACGGTACGATACGCCTTCAGAGTGAAGGGGGTCCGTACGGTTGACCGCCTGGCAAAGACCAGTCTAGCACAAGAGTGTACGTACGTCTAGGGAGTGCGAGGCTTGTGTTTGTACAGTCTGTACGAACACTACGGTCGCGGAGATTCGCGCCAGCGATTCGGGTCGTTGTCGACGGCGAATTCGTTGATGAGAAGGTCTTCCGACCAGTTTCGATTGTCGTTCGCCGGTGCCGGGGCGATGTAGCGCAGCAGCTCGCGTGCGGCGTCCGCGGTCTGATAATCGCTTACCGACATGGCCGCTTCGAGCGCGCGACTGAGTTGCTGGCGGGCGCCTTCGATCTCGTTATTCTCATAGAGAATGGCGCCGATGTTGTAGCGCAGCGTTGCGGCCGTGCGCAGATCGCCGGTCTGATCGGCGACATCCAGCGCCTTGCTGTACGACTCGAGCGCGGCGATGGTGTTGCCCATCGCATCCTGCGTCGCTGCCAGCCCACGTAATGCACGGGCGGCTAACGCCGGCTGCTCGGCCTCTTCGGCCGCCGAAATCGCCGACGAGTAGTGCTCGGCTGCCGGTTCGAGCTGGTTCTGCAAGGCGTGCAGACGCGCCAGCTGGCCGTGCAGGCGGACGCGTGCTTCGGGACCGGCGTAGAGCGTGGCGACATCGAGTGCCTGGCGCAGGTAGCGTACGGCTGCCTGCGGTTGGCCCGCTTTCTGTCCGATCTGAGCCAACAGTTGCAAATAGCCGAGCTGATCCTGGGCGCTTCCCTGGCGGTGTGCGAGCGCGAGCGCCTGTGCCACCTGCTCTTCGGCGTCGCGGTAGTGTCCGCTCGCCAGTGAGATTGAACCGATTAGCGCCATTGCCTGCGCCTGCAACCGTTCGATACCGCGCTCTTTCGCGATATCGAGACTGTGCGTCGCGATGGCGAGCGCGTCGTCGAGTTCGTTGAAATCGAGCAGTACATCGCCGATGCCGAGCAACCAGCGTGCTTCCTGTTCGGTATCCCCGGCGCGGCGTGCCTGTTGCACGGCCGACATAAGCGTTTCGACGGCATCGTTGCGACGGTTGAGCGCACCATAGACGAGGCCGAGTGAGCCGAGCACCTGCTGGTGAATAGCCGGATCTTCCAGGCTATCGGCCAGCGGCTGCGCCTGCTGCAGCGTCGAAAGCGCGCGGTTCGGATCGCGATGCGAGAGGAAGATGCCGGCCGACTCGATACGCGCCTGGACGGAGGCCGAGCGATTGCCGAGCCGCAATTCAAGCTCGGCGAGCTCTTCGAAATGTCCCGCCGCGTCGTATGAGCGACCGGAGCGCTGTTCGACGCGCGCCAGACCGGTCAGACAACGGCTCTCGATGGCGATATCGGGCATCGCTCGCGAGCGTTCCAGCGCCGTCATGAGCTGATTGCGCGCCTGCTGGTAGAGATGCTGTTCGGAGAGGATCGCGCCCGTCTGGATGGCAATTTCGGCCTGTGAACGGAGATCGACGGTACGGTCGGCTGCCTCCTGGGCCTGTTGCAGGACGAGAATCGCGTCGTCGAGTTCGCCCAGCTCGCGCAGGATGACGACCTGCCGGAGGAGCGCATCGACGACCCCGGCAAAATGACCAACCCGCTTCGCGCTGCGCGCCGCGCGCTGATAGAACTCCTGGGCGCCGATCGGATCGTCTTCGGCGCGCGCCAGATCGCCGAGCAGAATCGCCGTCTCTACATCTTCCAGCGTGTCCGAGTCTTCACGACCCGATTCGAGCTGGCGGTTGAGCAGTTCGCGCGCGCGATCGGTTTCGCCGCGATCAAAATTGAGGCGGGCGAGACGGGAGAGGGCGCGGCGCTTGCCGGGAATGTTGGCGATCCGCTCGGCGGCATGCAGCGCCTCACGCAAATGCAATTCCTGATCGCGCAAATTCCCCATCGACGCGACGAGATCGGCCGCGCGCAGGTTACAGTCGACGAGCAAGCGGTCGAAGCCCTTGTAGCGCGCCGCCAGAATGGTGAGGCGAATGAGCAAGAGGGCGCGTTCCGGGTCGTCGATAGCGAGCAGCTCCGCCTCACGGTCGAGCTGCCACATATCGCCGTCAGCGAGTCGATTGAGCAATGAACTCCGCTCGACGGCCTGATACGCCGCCTCGGGCGTCATGCGCCCTTCGGCGACATCGATCGAGAGCCGGTAGATCGGATTGCGCTCAATCCCCTGACGTCTTCGTAACCAACGACCAACCTCATCAACCATGCACTTGCTCCCCGCCGGCCTGTGTGCCGGTTGCTCCCCGTCCCGTAGGCCTCAGTCGTGTGTCCCGTTTGCGATCGCCCAGCGCAACGTATCAAGGGTAATGTTCCCGCCGCTCACGATCAAGGCGACCTTTTGCCCGCTGAGTTGCGCACGTAGTTTCATCGCCGCGGCGGTCGTGGCCGCTCCGGCGCCCTCGGCAACGAGATGCGCGTCTCCCAGCAGCATGACGATCGCTTCGCACAGCTCGTCGTCGCTGACCAGCACGATATCATCGATCTTCTCGTTAATGATCTGCATCGGCAGTTCGAAGGCGACGCGCGTGGCCAGACCCTCGGCGAAGGTCGAACCGCTCTCCAGCGACACGAGTCGCTTTTCTTTCCATGAGCGGTAGACGGCATCGAGATGCGTCGTTTGCACTCCGATGACCCGGATCGCCGGGTTGATCGTCTTAATCACCGTCAATGTACCGCAGACGCCGCTGCCGGCGCCGATCGGTACGATGACCGTATCGAGATCCGGTAGTGCTTCGATCAGCTCAAGCGCGTACGTCCCGACCCCCGAGATCAGGTCCGGCTCGTTGGCTGAATGGATGAAGCGCATATTCTGGCTGATGGCGTGTTCTTCGGCCGCCAGGCGCGATTCATCGAAATCGCGGCCTTCCAGCACCACCTCGGCGCCGAGTTGCTTCATCGCGGCGACTTTGCCGGGGTTGGCGCCTTCCGGTGCGTAGATCACGGCCCGTGCGCCGAACTCACGTGCGGCGTAGGCGATCGACTGACCGTGGTTGCCGGTCGACGCGGTCACGACACCACGCCCACGTTCATCGGCGGACATGCGGCTCATCAAATAGAGGCCGCCCCGAATCTTGAAGGCGCCGATCGGCTGCATATTCTCGCATTTGAAGTAGGCGTTGCAGCCGAGCCGTGCGTCGATCGCCGGCCGCGAGATCAGCGGAGTTGGCGGCAGGTAGCGCTGCACAACCGTCCGTGCACGGAGAACATCTTGAAATGACGGAGGTGTGAGCGTCGACATCCCGGCCCTTTCCGTACACGTCCTCGCCTGTCGCTCCATCTCCGAAGTGTCAGGCCGTGACGCGATTTTGTCCACTTCTTGAGTCGCTGTGTGCTACGCTTGCGGGCGGCGTTCCCGGCGCGTCCGAACACACTGAACGTCGCTATTCTTACACATATGCGAAGGGGGAAACAGCGTGCGCTTCGCGAATCGGCTACAGGCCGCAACCGCGCGAAATAATTCCCTGCTCTGCGTCGGGCTCGATCCCGATACTCGCCGCTTCCCCAAACACCTCGGCAGCGACCCTTCGGCAATCGTCGAATTCAACCGCCAAATCATTGAGGCGACGATCGATCTCGCCTGCTGCTACAAGCCGAACCTCGGCTTCTATATGGCCTATGGCGCGGCCGGCCTGACGGCGCTGGCCGAAACGTGCGCCATCATCGATCATCGCGTACCGGTCCTCCTCGACGCTAAAGTCGGCGACATTAACACGACCTCCGAAGCGTACGCCCGCGGCTACTTCGAAGAGTTGGACGTCGATGCCGTCACGGTTCACCCATACATGGGGCTCGACAGCATCGAGCCGTTTCTGAAATACGAGGATCGCGGCGCCTTCATCCTCATTAAGACTTCGAACCCCGGCAGCAAGGATGTGCAGGATCTGAGGCTCGCCGGATCCGAAGAACGACCACTCTATGAGCACGTCGCCGCGCAAGCGAATGCCTGGAACGCGCGCTACGGCAACTGCGGCCTCGTCGTCGGCGCTACCTGGCCCGGGGAGCTCTCGGCGATTCGCGCCACCTGCCCCAACCTCTCGATCCTCGTTCCTGGTGTCGGCACGCAGGGCGGCGATCTCGAGGCGGCCGTTCAAGCAGGCCTCGACGCGCAGGGCGCCGGCATCCTCGTCAACTCCTCCCGCGGCATCATCTACGCCGGTAGCGGCGAAGACTTCGCCCGCGCGTCGCGTCGCGTCGCCTTGGAGCTACGGGATCGGATGAACGCGGTGCGGACGGCGAGCGATCCGGCGTAGCATGGGGGTTTGGTGTACGTCGATCCAACCAAGCTTCTTCGGCGTCCGCACGGGGGAACGTCGATGGCGTGCAGATCCACCGGTTCTCGCCCCGACCCCGCCCGGGGATAAATGCCCGGGCTCCAAAGGCGAAGCCCACTGAAGGGGCTGGGACGAGGCGACGTTGTTTGCTCGTCCCGAGCCACTGTCCTGGTCAGTCCGGGCAGCCTGTCCTGTCATTCCGAGCCGCAGCGATGAATCTCTTCTCCGTGTTCCTGCTTCTTGGTCGCTGGGGCATGTCAAGAGAGAGCCTTTTTTGCGGCTCAGGATGACGAGGGAGCGTATGGGCGATCCCGCGAGTGTTGACTTCATCAGCCCCTTCAGTGGGCCTCGTCTTTTCAGGCCGGCGGTTTAGCGTCGTGCGCCCGCGCGAACCGTCATTGATTGCCAATCCTCGTTCCTCCTCGTTTGACACCCATCCCCACGGATGCTAGAGTCGCCGTAACAACTGAAGAAGCACGTCAGTACGACGGGGGCTTGGGGAGCCAGGCTGAGAGGGTAGCCACGAATCCGCTACCGACCGGTGAACCTGACCTGGGTAATTCCAGCGTAGGGACTTTATTCGACGATTGATACCGGACGCTGGCCCCTCAGGCAGCGCCCGTTTTGTTTTGCCGCTCCAGCCGCGCTCGTCGAACCGCTTCGTCGATACGGCCATGACATGAGGGCGCTGCCATGTTCGAGGAAGAAACCAACCAGATTCGCGATACGATCGCCGCCCGGCGCGACGACCTCGTGGAACTTGCGAGCACGCTGATCGCCTTTCCAACCGTCAGCCCACCGGGGCGCAATACGGGTGAGGCGCAGGCGTTCGTCGCGTCGTATCTCGCCGGGCTCGGTTTTGCGGTCGAACAGTTTGATGTCTATCCGGGCGATCCGAACGTTGTTGGGCGACTCGCTGGTTCCGCCCCCGAGTCGAGCGCGTCGTTGCTGATCAACGGGCATATCGATGTCGCGGAAGTCGGCTCACCTGAGCTCTGGACTCGCTCGCCATTTGAACCAGCGGTTGTGACTGGTCGCCTCTCTGGCCGGGGCGCGACCGACATGAAGGGGCCGCTGGCGGCGGCGCTCCTGGCGATTCGGGTGGTTCGCGAACTCGGGATTGACTTGCGGGGCGACCTGCTCTTCGAGTCGGTGATCGGTGAGGAACAGGGCGAAGCGGGCACGCTGACGTGCATCGAGCGCGGCTACGCGGCCGACCTTGCGCTCGTTGCCGAGCCGACCAACCTGACGATCTCCGGTCAGGGCGGTGTCATTACCGGTTGGATCGAGATTCAGAGTCCGGAGACGCTGCACGACGGCATGCGCTCGCGCGTGATCCACGCTGGTGGCGGAATACGCGGGGCCAACGCGATCGAGAAGATGATGAAAATGATCGCGGCGCTGCAGGAGCTTGAGCGTGACTGGGCGGTGCTGAAGCGCTATCCCGGCTTCGGCCCCGGCGCGAATACGATCAATCCGGCCGTCATTGAAGGCGGACGGCACCCGGCCTTCATGGCCGATCGCTGCGCGTTGTGGATCACAGTCCATTTTTACCCGGATGAGCGTTGGGAGACAGTGACGGCCGAGATCGAGGATCACCTGCTGCGCGCCGCCGCTGCCGATTCCTGGCTGCGCGATCATCCGCCCACCTTTCGCTGGGGCGGCCGTTCGATGATCGAGGATCGCGGCGAGATCTTTCCGGCCTCCGCCTTTGATCGCGAGCATCCCGGCGTCCGGGCGCTGGCGGACGCGCACGAAGCAGTGCATGCCATAGCGCCGGGCTACGCGATGTGGCCTTCGGTCAGCGACGCGGGCTGGCTCGCCTCGGCCGGCATGCAGACGGTGATTTACGGACCGGGACAGCTGGCGCAGGCACATGTGATCGACGAGTGGATCGAAATCGATGCGTTGATGCGCGCCGCGCAGGTGTATGCCGAGCTGATCGTGCGCTGGTGTAACAGTCCAAAACCGGCGGCCCCGAAGTGAGCCCCCCGAGCGTGCTCGAGATCGACGGCGTCACCAAGTACTTTCGCGGTCGAGGCGGTGATGTCCACGCGCTCGCCCCGATCGATCTGAGCGTGGCTCGTGGTGAATTCGTCAGCATCGTCGGGCCGAGCGGTTGCGGCAAGAGCACGCTCCTGAATATCGTCGCCGGGCTCGAACAGCCGAGTAGCGGCCGCATCCTCTTCGACGGCCTGCCGGCCGAGCGGCGGCTCGGTCGTACCGCCTACATGCATCAAAAAGATCTCCTCCTGCCCTGGCGCACCGTACGCCAGAACGTGACGCTCGGACTGGAGGTCGCCGGTGTGCGCAAGGAGACGGCCGCTGAACGCGCGGCGGCGCTCTTCGAACCGTTCGGCCTGAGCGGCTTCGAGGAGAGCTATCCGGCCACGCTCTCGGGCGGCATGCGCCAGCGCGCCGCCTTCCTGCGGACGGTGCTGACCGAGCAGCCGTTGATGCTGCTTGATGAGCCGTTCGGCGCGCTTGATGCCCTGACGCGCGCCAGTATGCAGGAATGGCTTCTCGAGCTCTGGGAGGGCCTGGGGCGCACGATCGTCTTTATCACGCACGATGTCGAAGAGGCCGTGCTGCTCTCCGATCGCGTCTGCGTCATGAGCGCCCGTCCCGGTCGCATGGTGCTCGAGCGCCCGATCGACCTGCCGCGCCCACGCCGCTACGAGATGGTGACCGAGCCGCGCTTCGTCGCGCTCAAATCAGAACTGCTGGCGGCGCTGCGCGCCCCCGAAAGCGCCGGTGTGCGGTGACGAAGAGCAGTCGCGCCTGGGCGCGCACCATCGCCTGGGGCATCCCATCCCTTCTGATCGTGATGGCGATTGTTGCCTGGGAGCTGATCGTCCGACTGAGCGACACACCGCGCTGGTTTCTACCGCCACCGTCCGCGATCCTCTCGACCTTGTTCGACGATCGCCGCTTGATGCTCCACCACACCTGGGTGACGCTCGAAGAGTTACTGCTGGGCTTCGCGATATCGGTCGTGCTCGGCATCGCCTTTGCCCTGGCGATCGCCGCTTCTCGCATCGTCGAGCGCGCCTTCTACCCGTTCGTCGTCGCCTCTCAGGCGATCCCGATCATCGCGCTGGCGCCGATTCTGTTGATCTGGTTCGGCTATGGTCTGACGCCGAAGGTGATCGTGGTCAGATCGGAAGAGCACACGTCTGAACTCCA
>CALAGB010000413.1 GCA_937891245.1 uncultured Thermomicrobiales bacterium
GGGCAGGTCGATCTGCTTCTGCCAGAAGAAGCGGAGCGCTGCCCGTGCCAGGTCCGGCTCATCGCGTGCGAATCGCTCCCAGCTCAATTGGGCGCCGTTGCGCCCCGCCCGTTCGACGACGCGTGTGCGTAGCCAGTCGAGGAAGGGCCGCGAGGCGAAATCGACATCCATCAGCTGTGTTAGGAGCTCTTCGAACCGTTCGTGCCGCGCGGCAATATAGTCCAGTTCATGTGGCAACGGCTCGGTCAGATAGACGAGTTCTTGATACGGCGCCAGGTCGCCCTCTTTGACGACGGCCGGGGTCGGCACCTCGAAGTCGGCCGTGCCGAAAATCTCGTGATAGAGCGCGGCTTCGCGGACGTCCATGTCGCCGGGCGGCGTCGCGGTCAATCCGACGATGAGCGAGGCCGGATCGAGCCGGTCGATAACCGCGCGCAGCAGGGTGCCCCACATGCGGAGCAGATGGTGGCACTCGTCGAGCACCAACGTCCAGGGGCCGGAGGCGCTCATCCGCTCGATGATGGCGCGGCCATTCGGGTGCAAGAGGTCGAGCAGGTCGTCGGTTTCGCCGTCACGCTGCACGTCGCGACGCAGTTGTCGCCGGTAGCCGCGCATCGCGTTCTGGTACTGCCGGCTTCCGGCCCGTTCCAGCGTGTTGATCGTGCGCTCGGCCTCGTCGACGCTCAGTCCGGATTCGCGCTGCAACTCCTCGCGCCAGAGTGTACGCGCCTGCTCGTCAAGATCGGGGTTGTCACGATCAACGTTGCAGATCGCCTGGTAGGTGAGCACCGTGAGCGGCGCGGTCAGATCGGTTTCAGCGCTCGCCTCGACGGTCGCCGGTTGAAAATCGTGCCACTGCTTCAGCCATTGCGCCTGCACGGCGGTGTTCGGGCAGAGCACGAGCGTGGGGAGTCCACGCCGCCGGGCGATCTCCAGCCCGACGGCCGTCTTGCCGGCACCCGGCGGCAGAACGAGATAGCAGCGGCGGTCAGTGCGCGCATCGTTGCGTTCATAGGCGTCGAGCGCCAGCGCCTGATAGCGCCGAAAGGGTCGGCGAAACGCGGCGCGGGCAAAGCGCATCGAGAGATCGAGCGATGGCTGAATGCTCACGCGCGGTTCGCCTCCCCGGTCACGGCGACCGATGAGTCGCGACCAGTGTTAGTCGGAAAAGACCGGTACGATCTCCGGTTCCTCGCGCCGCCGGATGTGCGGGCTGAACATCGTGATTCCACCGATGATGAGCGAGAGGAGAATCGCCGCCACTCCGACTGTGACCGGCGCGCCGATCTGATCGACCAGTTCGCCCATCGGTACGAGCGCCAGCGGCATCAACGACCAGGTCATCATATAGATGCTTACCACCCGGCCATAATACTCTCGATCCGTTTCGAGCATAACCAGAATACGGTTGATCGTGAAGTAGCCGTCGGTCATGAAGCCGACGATGACCAGGAAGAAAAGCGCGGGGTAGATCGAGGTTGAGAACGCGAACGCCGCCAGACTCAGACCGACCGATATGCCGGCGCCGAGCTGGATCTTCCGTTTGTTCGGTGATTCCGAGGCGAAAACCGCTGCGAGCGAGCCGAAGACGGCTCCTAATCCGACGGCGGTGTACATCAAACCGAGCGCGGTCGGGCCGACATGCAGCACGTCGATCTGGAAGACGGGTAAGAGCTGCTGGTACGGACCGCCCAGCAACACCATGACAAAGGCCATGCCGATCAGCAAGATGAGCGAATTGCGCGCGGTGAGATAGCGGATGCCGGCGACCATGTCGCCGGCCATGCTGCGCGCGCGGCGGGCGACCGGCTTCGGCGACGGCAAGCGAAGGAGCATGAGCGCCGACAGGAGATAGAAAACAGCGATCATATAAAAGGCGACGGTTGGACTGAAGGCGATGAGCACGCCGCCGATCGAGGGGGCGATGACGCGGTTGAGATTGCGGCCGGTCGAATCGAGCGCCAGCGCGTTCGGGAAGCGTTCTTCATCCACGAGATCGCCGATGTAGGCCGTGCGCGTCGGCATGGCAAACGGGAAGATGATCCCCTGAACGACACCGATGACGATCAGATGCCAGATCTGAATGACACCGAGTTGCACGAGAATGGCGTTGGCCAGCGCCAACACCATCAGGCAGAACTGCGAAGAGATGAGGAGCTTTCGTTTATCGAAGCGGTCGGCCGCCGCGCCTCCCACCGGCGCCAGCAGCAGCTGTGGCAGCCCGCGACCGAGCGCCACCAGCCCGAGGGCAAGCCCGGAGCCGGAGATGTGATAGGCGAGCCATGAGCGATCGATGATATTCATCTGCATGGCGCCCATCGAGAGAAGCATGCCGAACCAGAGCATGCGGAAGTTCGGCATTTCGAGCGCGCTGAAGTGATGCAGTTGCCCACGAAGACGACCGCCGACCGTCAATTCCGCATCGACGGTACCAGCCCGGCGTCTGGATCGCCGCGAGAACATTCCCATGCTGTTGCTTTGTGCCCTCTCCCGATCATTCCCCGTTCAGAACCACAATCCTACAGCATCATGCAATAGTTAAGAGATGTTTCAATAATCGAGTCGTGTGGATGAGTACAATAGGGGTATGAACGAGGTGCCTGACAACCTGATGCGCGAAACGGTCACGCTGTACGCACGAGCGGCCCGCATGCTCGACCCGATGCGTTTGCAGGTCTGGGAGGAATTGGGGATCAATTTCCCTCAGTTGCGTATCCTCTTCCGCGTTCGCTCGCATCCGGGCATCGACCTGCGCACCTTGGCCGAGCAGATCGGTATCAGCGCCTCCGGCGCCAGCCAACAGGTCGACAAGCTCGTCGCCCGCGGTTTCCTGATGCGTCAGGACGATCCGGACGACCGGCGCCGGCTCAGTCTGGAATTGACCGAACGCGGCCAGCAGGCGACCGGCGAGATCTCGCGCGCTACCCGCACCTTCGTCGAATCCGCCCTCTCGGTTCTCACCCCCGACGAACTGGCCGACTTTCACCGGCTGCTGGGGCGAGTGCTGGCATCGGCGGGGAAGGCCCTCACCCCTAGCCCCTCTCCCAGACCCGCTCGCGGGTGCCCCGGGAGC
>CALAGB010000414.1 GCA_937891245.1 uncultured Thermomicrobiales bacterium
CGCCGGCATGCTCGCGACGCGCGCGCTCAACCGGCGCCGCGATCTCTGGCACGGCACACTGCTTTTCACGTCGGTTGTCGATGAGGAGGCGTTTTCGATCGGCGCTCGCGCGCTGGTCGATGCGCAAACGAAGGCCGACGCTTGTGTCTGCCTCGAATCAGCCTGGGAGCATCCGGTGCTCGGGGCGGCCGGCAAGGTACTCGTGCGCGGCGACGTGATCGGCAAGGCGGCCCACGACGCCTACCCTTGGTTCGGTATCAACGCGGCGGTCGAAGCTGCCAGGTTCCTGGCGCAAGTCGACGACCTCCCGCTCGGCCAGCATCCGAACCTTATCTCAAGTCAGTGCGTGTTGGGTGTACAGAGCGGCAGCGCGCAGTACGTCATCACCGTGCCGGAGACGGCTCGCTTCACCATCAATCGCCACATCGTACCCGGCGAAGATGGCGAGACAGTGCTGGCACAGATGCGTGAGTTGGTCGGCAGCCTGCATTCACCTGCTCGCTTCGACCTCACCATCGACCCGCCCTACTATCCGCCCTGGGAGATCTCGCGCGAACATCCCTGGGTACACCGTTTTGCTCGTGCCTTCGAGGCGGAAACCGGCGGCGTTCCCGACTTCGGCTACTCCTCCGGGGTTGCCGACGCCAACTATTTCGCCACCGACCTCGGCATCCCGACCGTCCACTTCGGCCCCCACGGCGCCAACTACCACCAGGCGAATGAATGGGTCGACGTCACGACGATCGCCGCCACCACTCGTGTATTGCTCCGGTTGGCCGTCGATTTGATGGGCTAACGGGACGGCCCGCGCCCAACCTCCTAGCGCACCGGCGCTGCCAACTGCGCATGAATCTTGAGTAGCTCCGGCACCGTCGCCGCCGGTCGGCGGCCGAAGCCGCATTCGGTGGCGACACCGAAGTTTGAGACGTGTCGCGCCGCCACTTCCGCACGACGACGGCTGCCGTCGAGCCCATCGGCGATATGCACAAGGCCGAGATAGAGTTCGGTTTCCGGATGCAGCTGGAGTCGGCGCAACGGCTCGTAGTAGGCATCGTCATCTCGCTCGATCGGCACCGGCAGGTGAATCCAGTTGATCTGGCGTGCGACGCCGCCGGAGACGGCGTTGGCGATGTCGACCAGCTTGGCGGTATCTTCCGGCTGCTTGAAGTGCTGATGGCCGGCATCGCCGTAGCAGAGATGAAAGCCCATTTCGACATCGCTCGGAACCTGCTGGCCGAGGCGCAGGAGCCGCTCGACGATTTCGTCCCGAACGTTTGAAAAATAAACCGGCCAGACGCCTTCGAGGATGCCGAACTCGACCGCCACATCCCACTGCACCGCCAGCTGATCGTGCGGGATGCTTGCGCAAAGCGCAGCCAGCTCTTCGAGCATACGCGCTTCGTAGGCCGGTTCAACTGCCGGCTGCGCATCGCGCGCGATGAACCCGGCGATCGGCGCTAGCGGCGTCGGCAGGCTCACCATGAAGCGGACGTCGGCCGGGATATCGCCGCGCTGCTTCATGTCGCTGAAGGTCGCGTACGAGGCTGTGGCCGCGTCGGCATAGCCGAGGTTATCGAAATGCACATCGGCGGCGGAAACGCCGTCGCGCAACGTGTAGAGTGCCTGGGTGCCGTATTTGGACGGATCGACCGACACGGGTTCCAGTGACGGGTTGCCCTGCATCACCGCCAGCTGCCAGCCGATCCAGTTGGTGCGGACCCCCGTCTCGCCGTCCGGTATGCGGCGCAACTGGCCACCAAGGATCGAGCTGGCCGCCTGAAAGACCGCGCTGGCATCGGACAGCGGCACGCTGCCGACCAGATGCGCACCGCGCGGAATCGCGATCGAATCATCTGTTGACATTGGAAACCTCCGATGAATAGGAACACACCCCCCAGTGCCGCACATGCGCACGGCGTACAATTCAGAAAACCGTGGTGGCATGACGCTGGTTGCCGGATGTCGTCCAGCAATCCGGGTCATGATTCGACAGACGCCGAGAACACTCCGCGCCAGCATAACCGATCTCTGGCAAATTCTGTGTTCCCGGCCTGAATGCAAGATGGAGAACGGCATGGCACGGCGAAAACCCGATGGCTATCTCGGAGACAAATCGCTCAGCCCTGAAACACTCATGATGGGGTACGGCTACACCCCGGCATGGTCGGAGGGAGCGCTCAAGCCACCGATTTTCCAGACCTCGACGTTCGTCTTCGAAAACTCGGAAGCCGGGAAATCGTTCTTCTCCGCCGCCTACGGCTTGCGCGAGAAAGGCGAGAATGAGGTTCAGGGGCTCATCTACGGTCGTATCAACAACCCGAATCTCGAAATCCTGGAAGATCGCCTGACGATCTGGGACAACGCCGAAGCCTGTACCGTTTTCGGCAGCGGTATGGCGGCGATTACGACGACACTCCTCACCTTCCTCAGGCCCGGCGATGTCCTGCTGCACAGCAATCCGCTCTACGGCGGCACCGATCATTTTATCCGGCACGTGCTTCGCGATTTCGGCATCACTCAGGTCGAATTCACTGGCGCCGATTCGCGTGAGATGATCGAGCACCGGCTTGAATCGGCCAACGCCCGCGGTCGGCTGTCGATGATCTATATCGAAACGCCGGGGAACCCGACCAATGCGCTCATCGACATCGAGATGTGCTCCGAAATCGCGCGCGATTACTCGACCGACAGCAAACGCGCCATCCTGGCGGTCGATAACACCTTCCTCGGCCCGGTTTATCAGCACCCAATCGACCACGGCGCCGATCTTGTCCTGTACTCCGCGACCAAGTACATCGGCGGGCATAGTGATCTGCTGGCCGGCGCCTGCCTCGGTTCGGCCAATCTCTTGCAGCAGGTGCGCGCGATGCGCGCCTTCCTCGGCACGATGGCCGACGCCTGGACCGGCTGGCTCATCCTGCGCAGTCTGGAAACGCTCAAGATCCGCATGGAAGCACAAACGCAGGTCGCGACGCATATCGCTCGCTATCTCGCCGAACATCCCAAGATCGCGCGCGTCTACTATCTCGGCTTTCTGACGGAACGCGACCACGATTATGCGATCTACCAGAAGCAATGCCTCGGGCCCGGCTCGATGATCTCGTTCGACATTCGCGGCGGCGAGGCGGAATGTTTCCGCTTCCTCGACGCACTCGAGATCGTCAAACTCGCCGTTAGTCTCGGCGGCACGGAATCACTCGCTGAGCATCCCTTCTCGATGACCCACTGCGACGTCAACGATGCCGACAAGCTTGACTTCGGCATCAGCCCATCGCTCGTCCGCATGTCGATCGGCATAGAAAACCCCGATGACATCATCGCCGACCTCGATCAGGCGCTCGCCGCCGTGTAGGCCGCCGAGGGCTTCGTCCGTACCGTAGGGGAGGAGCAAGCTCCCCCCCTACATTTCAGATACGAGGCGACTCCCACGCCGAACAACACTGATGTACGTCTGTGCCTAGTACTAATGTATCCAGTCAATAGCCTATTTATCCGGTACCGTTGGGCTAGACGGTTTGCGCGACCGGAGTGCCGGTCGTGATGAGGACGGCGATCCGAGCCGGATGTGTCGCACATGCACGAGCCCACGAGCGGGGATGCGCAAGCACCCACCCGTCCGCCCGTACGACATGTTGCCATCCGACCAAGCGAGGGGTGGATAACGAAGAATGGACGGGAAGATTCACCAATTTGTCGTTATTGGCGCCGGTCCATACGGCCTCGCTGCGGCCAATCGGCTCCGCTCCGAGGGGTTTGCCGTCGCCATCTTTGGCGAGGCGATGTCGTTCTGGGAGCGGAATATGCCTGCCGGCATGTATCTGCGCTCTTCCTGGGACGCGTCGAACATCGGTGCGCTCCACGGACCGCTGTCGCTTGAGTCGTATCAAAAGGCGATCGGCAAGCAGATT
>CALAGB010000415.1 GCA_937891245.1 uncultured Thermomicrobiales bacterium
TTCCGATCTCAGCGATCAACGACGTTGTCGTTGAGATTCATGCGTCGGGCTTCGTCCCGACTGAGCTCACTTGGCCCTCGACGTGGGCCGATCGCCGCGACCGTGATCGAACACCGTCGGTCCCTGGGCACGAGTTGGCTGGCGTGGTCACCGCTCTCGGCTATGGCACGACGGGGTTGTCGGTAGGACAGCGCGTGTTCGGCCTCGCGGATTGGCATCGCGACGGCACCCTGGCGGAGTATGTGGCGATCGAGGCACGAAACCTCGCGCCGCTCCCAGGTGACGTTGACTTCACCGTCGGAGCAAGCCTGCCGATCTCCGGGCTAACCGCGTGGCAGGGGTTATTCGATCACGGCCGCCTGCGGGCGGGGCAGAGCGTCCTCGTCCACGGCGCGGCCGGCGCCGTCGGTTCGATGGTGACTCAGCTCGCTGCCGAGTTCGGTGCATACGTCATCGGCACCGGCCGCGCTGCCGACCGTGAGAAGGCGCTCGACTTCGGTGCGAAAGAATTCGTCGACCTCGAGAACGACGCGCTGGAAGACGCCGGCGGAGTCGATCTGGTTTTCGATGTCATCGGCGGCGACATCCAGAAGCGGTCCGCAGGTGTGGTTCGGGCCGGAGGTACGATCGTGTCCATCGTCGGCCCAGTCGAGACGCGGCCGGCAGACGGACTGGCGATTGACTTCGTTGTCGAGGCCGATCGCGTCCAACTGAGCGAGATCGTCCAGCGGGTGCGGGACGGACGGCTGCGGACGAACATCGGCACCGTCGCGGCCCTCGACGACGCCGTCGCCACGTTCAACTCGACTGAGCGCCACAAGGGGAAGACGATCATCCGCGTTCGCCCGTAACGAACGCGCTCAGCACAGATTGGAAAGCCGGAGCGCCGAGGCGGTCGCAAAGCGGTAATCGCTGCGCGACGACCGGTCGCCGCCGGTTTCTCCCACATGAATCCCCATTCGTCATTTCAGTCGGATCTCCGATTCTTCCCGCATGGGCGCAGCGCATTTGTACGCAGCGACGGTCGGCAACGCGGTGCTTGGCAGAGTGATAGTCAACCACGCAGAGTCAACGGAACGGGGGTTGGAAGATTGACGCGGCTCTGTGCGTTCCATAAGAATTGACGGACCGTGGGCGTCACGGTCCGCTGAAAGGAAACACGGCGATGCACTCGCGTGACGAGATTCGTCTCACCACGCTGTCGAATTGCGCTGGCTGAGCATCCAAGTTAGGCCCTGGGGCCCTGGCGCAGGTTCTGCGTCCGCTTGCTCAACGTCATGATGTCAACGTTCTGGTCGGATTGCAGACCAGCGACGATGCTGCCGTCTACCGTCTGAACGACGAGTTGGCCCTGGTGCAGACGGTCGATTTCTTCACACCAGTGGTCGATGATCCCTATACCTACGGCGCCATCGCGGCGGCGAACGCGCTCAGCGATGTCTATGCCATGGGTGGCGATGTGCTGGTGGCGCTCAATATCGCGGCGATGCCGGAGGATCTTCCAATCGACATCGTGCAGCGCATTTTCGAAGGCGGAGCCGACAAAGCCGCTGAAGCGGGCATCGTCATCGCCGGTGGACACACTGTGACGGACGACGAGCCGAAATACGGCCTCGTGGTGAGCGGCACGATCCACCCCGACCGCATTCTGACGAAAGCCGGCGCCCGACCAGGAGATCTGCTCTATCTCACCAAGCCGATCGGCACCGGTGTCATTACCACTGCCCTGAAGGGGCAGGCGGCGGAGCCGGAGCACGTCGAGGCGGCCGTCGCGTCGATGCTGCGCCTCAATCGCAACGCGTCGCGCCTCATGCGCGAGGTCGGCGTTAATGCCGCGACCGATATCACCGGCTATGGACTGGCCGGGCATACGATGGAGATGGTCGAAAAGAGCGGCGTCATGATCCGTCTGGTTGCGTCGCGCATCCCGTTGCTTGAGGGCGCCGCGCGCTATGCCCGGGAAGGCCGGCTCCCCGGCGGCGGCGGACGGAATGTCGCCTATTACACAACGATGGACTCTCCAAAGTTGACGATCGATGAGCGCGTCCCCCAACACCTGGCTGATCTGCTGTTCGATCCGCAAACGTCCGGCGGCCTGCTCATTTCCGTGCCGAGCGAACGGGCGAAGGACCTCGAAGCGGCGTTTGCCACGGCCGGCGAGCCGCTGTGGCAGATTGGTGACATCAGCGGCGGGACCGGGTTGACGGTGACGGCTGAGTGAGCGATCGCAATGACTCGGGCGACTACCGCATCACTACCAAGAATCGGCACAAGCGGCCGATCGTGTCGGAGACGCCGCGACCCCAGAAGAAACGGGAGCCGTCTGCCTGGTGGTCGATCCTTAACGAACTCGGAATTCAACCGAGTAAGGCGCTGGGGCAGAATTTCCTGCACGATCGTGCGATCGTGCGCCGCATCGCGGAGTCGGCTGAAATCGCAGCCGGTGCTCTTGTCGTCGAGATTGGGCCGGGGCTTGGCGTGCTCACCCAGGAATTGGCCGAACGCGCCGGCCGGGTAATCGCGATCGAATTGGATCCGCGGCTCGCCTCGTACCTCCGCGAACGGGACCTGTCACACACCGAGATCGTTGAATCGGATATCTTGCAGACCGACCTCCGGGTGCTGACCGGCGGTGAACCGTACGTCGTCGTCGCCAATCTCCCCTATTCGGTCGCTACGGCCGCCATCACCCACCTGCTCGAGAGCTCCGCTCCACCAGCACGGCTGGTCGTCATGGTGCAGCGCGAGGTCGCCGAACGGATTGTCGCGGCGCCGCCGTCGATGAACTTGCTCGCGGTATCGGTACAACTTTTCGGCCATCCGCGCATGATGTTCACCATCGGTCCGGGTGCCTTTGTGCCAGCCCCGACAGTCGAATCCGCCGTGATTCGCATCGACGTCTACGACCAATCTGCTATAGAACCGGCGGAGCGTAAGGTATTCTTCCAGATGGTGAAAGCGGGATTTCGCCAAAAGCGCAAGCAGCTAGCGAACGCACTGACGGCAGCGCCCGGATTGAACAAGGAGAACGTCGAGCCGGCGTTGATCGCGTCTGGTATCGATCCAACTCGGCGCGCCCAAACGCTCTCGCTTGACGATTGGGTCCGGCTGCACGGCGCACTCAGAGGCCTCCGGGCGGATGCCTGATCTCTGTCTCGCTGAGCCGCTCCACCTGCGCGCGCCCGCCAAGATCAATCTGGGACTCGAAATCGTCGGGAAGCGCCTCGACGGCTACCATGAGATCGTCACGATACTCCAAACCGTCGATCTGGCCGACGAAATCGTGCTGACGCCCGCAAAGCACTTCTCGTACACCCCTGATCCGCGTATACCCGCCGAGCTCGATTTGATGCGACGCGCGCTCAGCCGCTTGCGAAGTCGCCTCGGTCTATCGTTGCGGGCGCATGTGCAGGTGAGGAAACGCATTCCTATATCTGCCGGGCTCGGCGGTGGAAGTAGCGATGCTGGAACTTTGCTGAGCGCGCTTGGGCGACTCGCCGCGATCCCGGACGCCGAGCTTCTCCCCATCGCCGCTGAACTTGGCAGTGACGTGCCGTTCTTTGTGCGGGGAGGCACGGCACTCGCGACCGGCACCGGCACCGATCTGGAGCCGCTGCCGCTGCCGAACGCGCCATTTTCACTCGTACTCGTCGTTCCCGATGTCCAGATTCCACAGAAGACGGCGGCGCTCTACGCCAGCCTGTCCGCCAACGATTTCAGCGACGGGGCATCAACTCGCCGGCTTGCCGAGCAAATACGCCGGGGGGATCAGGTCGACAACACCCTGCTCAGAAACGCATTCGCCCGAGCGCTCTACACCTACCCGGCGATTGCCGCGGCACGTGAAGCGCTTCTGCAGGCCGGCGCGAGCGCCGTTCTGCCGAGTGGCGCGGGCCCGAGCTTGATCGGCATCTTCCCGGATAAGGGGTCGACGGATGCCGCGCTTACCGACTGGCCGTCGGACCGTAGATTCCTTCCCAGGCTCGTTGCTGCTCTTCGCTAACGCGCATAAAGATCGCGCTGGCACTGGCGAGGAGTTCGCCCGAGGTTGAACGCAGTTCTCCGGAGGCTTCGACGAGACGGCGACGATCGCGGACGACGCGGCCGCTCACAAGCAGCGGTTCCGTCACCGGCACCGGTCGCTTGAACTCGATGTCCATCTTGGCAGTCACCGCCAGATTGCCCTGATCGATCACGGCCCAGCTCATCGCT
>CALAGB010000416.1 GCA_937891245.1 uncultured Thermomicrobiales bacterium
GGTTGCGACCGCGGCAGCCGCGCCACCGCTAGAGCCGCCCGGCGTGCGCGACGCATCCCAGGGATTGAGCGTGCGGCCATATAGCGTGTTGGCGGTGAAGAATCGCGCACTGAACGGAGGCACGTTCGTGCGCCCGATGACGATGGCGCCAGCCTTGCGCCAATTGGCCACCGGCGGACTGTCGTCCTTGGCGATCCTGTCTTTGAACGCCACGACCGCGCTCGCGCAGGGCGGCGGCGTCGCGGGCGAAGGTGGCGGGGTTGCAGGAGACGTAGAGGATGATGTCGGGTTGGAGGGTACTGATCGTTTCGACGACCTGTCGGTCGAGGCCGGTGCGCGGCGGATCGACGATGACGCGTTCGAGCGCGAGGAGCATGAGGACCGCATCTTCGGCGGGCGCGGCGACGAAACGTACGTTGACGAGTTCGCGCAGGGCCGCTGTCCGCTCGCCCGCTTCGGTGGCAATTGGGTCGATCTCGATGATGGTGAGCTGCTGGACTCGCTCAGC
The DNA here is from genome assembly GCA_937891245.1 of uncultured Thermomicrobiales bacterium. GTDB lineage: Bacteria > Chloroflexota > Chloroflexia > Thermomicrobiales > Thermomicrobiaceae > CALAGB01. Next base: position 509 of record CALAGB010000416.1, read on the forward strand.
GACTGAAAGCCCGAGCAGGCCGATGCCGCCGTAGATATCGGCAATGTGCTGCGTGCCGTCGAGCCGCGACAGGTCGTTGATGCGATCGAGCAGCCGCGGTAGCAATTGGAGGTTCGACTGGAAGAAGGAGCCGGCCGGAACGATGTAGCGATGTTGCCCAACCTCGATCTCGGAGAAGATGCTGCCGTGGAGCGCCTCGACGTGCCCGGCGCCGTCGGTCCAGGAGACGCTGTCGACGTCGCGGAGTCCGGCGAGCACGGCGGCGGTCGAGCGGATCGGTTCGGGGCCGTTGAGACGTAAGCCGTCGGTCCCTTCGAGCAGCAGCTGCAAGCGCCGTTCGCGTTCGCTGCCGACGATCTGGACGTGCAGCAGCAGCTTGCCGCCAAAATCGGGCAATTCACCGAGCTTGAGCAGGCGGTTAAGCTGTTCTAGCAGCCAGCTGATGCGCGGATGCACCACCGGGCAGCGATTGAGGCGGACGATCCGCTTGGAACGAAGCTCGCGGAAGCCGGCCGACGGGCCGAGCGCAATCTGGGCCCGCACGCGGTAACGCCAGGGATCGGGCATCGGCACGATTTCATCGATGCGCGTCGGCAAGCGTTGGGCGCTGAGCAAGCGTCTGACGATAGCCGCCTTGTGCTTCAACTGACCGTCGTGATTCAGATGCTGCCACTCGCAGCCGCCGCAGCTGTCGACGACCGGGCAGGCGGGCGTCGCGCGCTCCGGTGCCGGATCGAGCACCGCGATGACTTCACCGCGCCAGTGCTTGCCGCTGCCGCTCAAGGCCAGTCGCACCGTTTCGGTCGGAATGCCGCTGGCGACCGTGATCTGTCGACCACCGGCTTGCACGTCAATCGTGCCGTCGCTATGGAAGCGCGGAAGTTGCACATCGACGCGCTCTCTGCGCCGTGCGCCATTTGCGCGATCGCGTTTGCCGTTACGAGCCATCCTCATCCATCCCGACGCGGCTCGGTCCAGTATCTCCTGCGAGGATACCAGAGCGTCAGGGGTCGCCAGAAGGGTTGGGGTCGGGGAGAAGCGACTTCGCGCTCCAGCGGGTTTCACGCACGAACAGGCCGAGCATCAGCGCGGCCGCGACCCCAAGTCCGGCGACGGCACCCGAGGTGACGACGATGCCGATGGCGTCCGCCACGGCGCCGACGATCAGGGGCGAGGCCGCTCGTCCGCTGTCGCCAATGAATCGCCAGAAGCCGATGAATTCGCCGGTGAGATGCACGGGCGCCAGATCGGCACCAAGCGTCATCATCGTGCCGGCACCCATGCCGTTCCCGAGGCCGAGGATCAAGCCGGCACCGAGTAGTTGCAGATAGCTATGGGTGAACGGAACAATCGCCATACCGACCGCCAGCACCGAGAACGAGGGAACAGCGGCCGCTTTCCGCCCCCATCGGTCCATCACGTAGCCGGCCGGGATGAAGAGTGACACGTCGACCAGGGCGGAAAGTCCGACGACCGTGCCGACTTGCGCATCGTTCAGTCCGATGGCGTAGGCGGCGTAGAGCGGTATGGCGATCTGCCGGCCCGAGCGAATCATCTGGCCGAGAATATTCGCACCACCGGCGGCCAGCACGTCGCGGCGGTTGTGACTCGCGACCTCGCGTACCACAGCGAGGTTCAGCCCATGCCCGCGCGCTTTGAGCACACCCATCCGCACCGGATCGTGGATGTAGAGCAGTCCGATAACGACGGCACCCAGCGCGACGACCCCGGCGAGCATGAGCGCGACGGAGTAGCCGAAGTAGAGCGCGACATAGCCGCCGACGAACGGCCCGGTGAATGTGCCGAGTCGGTTGATGCCGCCGAAGATGGAAATCGCCCGGCCACGACCGGATGGCGGGACGACCGTCGCGATGTAGGCGTGTCGTGACACGCCCCAGAAGGCGTTACCGATGCCGCCGATGAGCTGCAACCCGATCAGAATGAACGTGTTGTGGGTCAGGCCGAGGCCCAAGGTTGCCAGTCCGAAGAGAAGCGCGCCGAAATTCATCGACCGCCGAAAACCGATGCGCGAGAGCAGCAGGCCGCTCGGCAGGTCCATGATCATGGTGCCGAACCAGCCGGCCGCCAGGATAATTCCAGCCAGCCCGAACGAACCGCCCGCCTCCTTGGCGTAGAGCGGCAAGATCGGTACGAGCAGGCCGGCGCCGAACGCCAGCAGCGCGGTTGGCACATAGACCTGCATCAGGAGCCCGGGCGGACTCGAGTTCTCTGTCATCGAACGCGATGAGTCATACGATCCATTATCAGATATGGCGACGAATGGCGTCATCCGAGCGAAGAGCCGTCGCCCACGTGGGGAGTATCATACCGCCATCCGGATCGTTGCACGCATTTGCGGAGACCAACTTTGGGAGACAGGTTTTCGTCATCCCAAACCGCGGTGAGCGGGAAGCCGCGAGCGTGTCCGCCTGACCGTACCCACGTCCTGCTATTCCTGGACGCTCACAAGAGCTTCTTCGTTGGGGTTCGGAATGCCGGGGATGGGGTGGTCAGTCGACAGCACCGGGCATACCCGCGATACTGATCACCTTGAGCAGCGTGGTAACCGATCAAGGTGATAACGGCCGGCGCCGTGCGTTGTGATTGGAGCAAATAGCATGCGGATCGACGTTCACACCCACGCTCAACCGCCCGAATATCTTGAGGCGCTTCTGGCCTCCGGTCGCTACGAGACGGTGCGCGACCCGAGCGGCAACCTGGTTATCCGCGAAAAAGGCTCGCGCTTTCTGACAATCACCGAGGAGATGCACGACACCGCGAAGCGTGTCGAGGATATGGACGCCACCGGCATCGACCTGCAGATCATCTCAGTGACGACCCCCCAGGTCTACTTCCTGCACGACAAAGCGGCGGTCGACCTGGCCCGCACCTGCAACGACTACCTGGCGGACATCGTGCGCGACTATCCGACGCGCTTCCGGGCGCTCGCCAGCGTGCCGCTGACGGCCGATTCGGATGCGGCGGTCGCCGAATTTGAGCGCTGCTTGGATGACCTTGGCATGGTCGGCGCGATCGTCGGCGCCAATATCGACGGCCGCCCGATCGACGACCCCGCCTTCGCACCGTTCTATGAGACGCTCAACGCTCGCCAGTCAACGATGCTGATCCACCCGATGGTGCCGGCCGGTATCGAGGTGATGAACCAGTATGCGCTGGCGCCGCTTGTCGGCTTCATGATGGACACGACACTGGCGATGAGCCGGCTGATCTTCTCCGGTTTCTTCGACAGATACCCGAACATCAGGGTCATCGCCGGGCATCTGGGAGCGGCCGCGCCGTATATCGCCGGACGGCTCGATATCGGCTACCGCAACTACCCCGATTGCCAGGAGATCGAACGGCCGCCGAGTGACTATCTGAAGCGGATGTTTCTCGACACCGTCTCGTTCCACGTCCCGGCGCTCCACTGCGCGATCGAGACGGTCGGTGCCGATCGCATCCTCTTCGGCTCCGACTACCCGCACGTCATCGGCGACATCACCGGCGCGACCGCCGTCATCGAGCAAAGCGTCCCGGCCGATGCGTTGAGCGGGATTTTGGGTGATAGCGCGGTGGCATTGTTCGGTATCGGAGCGTGAGCCGAACTTGGGGGAACCCCTGGACCGCTCCCAGTCCCTCGCCCCAGATTACAGCGGTTTGCACATTGAATGACCAACCTTCGTAGGGGCAACCCCCCGTGG
>CALAGB010000417.1 GCA_937891245.1 uncultured Thermomicrobiales bacterium
TCTGGCACGCCGATCTGCCGCCGCGCCTCGATGCCCGCGTACGTTATCAGGGGCCGCGTTATCCGGTCGAATGCGATGGCGAGGTCGTGCGCTTTCTGGAGCCCGGTCCGCCGCTCGCCGTCGGGCAGTCGGTCGTTCTCTACGACGGCCCGCGCATCCTCGGCGGCGGCATGGCGGTCGAGGTCACGAGAGGTTAACGAGCACCGAGTACACAACTCCTCCCATATGTCATTCTGAGCCGCAGCGAAGAATCTCTTACGCGTTCCCCGATGCACGATGTAGGGGATACGAGGGTGAGGACCCGCGAAGGGTACCCCTCACAGCGGTCCAGGATGACAGAGGGAAGCGTGCATCGCGCGCCCTGCTTCTCTGCGCTTCCCGGGTCGCTATGCGAGTTACTCCGCGGCCCGCCGCCAGTCGCCGGAGCGACCGCCGCTTTTCTGTTCCAGCCGGATTTCGCCGATCACCATGCCGCGATCGACCGCCTTGACCATGTCGTAGATCGTCAGGGCGGCAGCGCTCGCGGCGGTCAACGCCTCCATCTCGACGCCGGTCTGGCCGCGCGTCTCGACCTGTACCTCGATTTCAACCAGGTTCTCGGCTTCGTTCGGTCGAAAGTCGACGGTGATCGAGGTGAGCATCAGCGGATGACAGAGCGGGATAATCTCGCTCGTCTTTTTGGCCGCCATGATCGCCGCCACGCGCGCCACGCCGAGCACGTCGCCCTTCTTGGCGCGTCCCTCGACGATCAGGCGCAGCGTCTCCGGCTGCATGCGGATCTCGCCGTGCGCGATGGCGATGCGATGCGTTTCGGCCTTCGCGCCGACATCGACCATGCGTGCATTGCCAGCCTCATCGAAATGCGTCAATTCACTCATGCACTACTCCATTGCCGGTCGGTCGCCCAGTACGCCGCTGATCGGTTCGCGTTCGGCGACAGCGCCGCTTGCCGGTTCCCGCTTCGGGAGGGCATTTCCATCGATCGGCCCCTGGCGCGAGCGGTTGGTCAGGACGACCCCGGCCAGAATCGTGGCGCCGCCGAGCAACAGGAAGATCGTTATCGATTCTCCGAGGAGCAGCCACGAACCGACAACGCCGAAGACCGGCACCATGTAGATGTAAATCGCGACTTGCGTCGGCTGCAGCACCCGCAATCCGCGGAACCAGAGCGTATAGGCAAGCACCAATGCGATACCGGTCGTCACCAACGCCGCGAGCCAATCGAGCGCCGTGAAGCGGACGGCATCGCCGAAGATACGGTGATCGTAGAGCAAGAGCGGCATGGCCGGCAACGCGCCAATGATCGTCACGATGCCGGTGAACTGTGTCGAGGGCGCCCGCCCCATATACGGCTTGCTCAGAATCGTGTAGAGCGCCCAGGCGCTCGGACCGCCGAGCGTGATGAGTACGCCGAGACTGTTGTGCAGGTTAAACGTCGCATCGGGTCCTCCCCAGAGGAGCACGATCAGAAAGCCGCAAAAGGCGACCACGATGCCGAGTATCTTCGTCCGGGTCAGCACCTCGCCGAGCAGCATGCGTGACAGAATCGCGGTGAAGATCGGGTTGCTTGTGACGATCAAGCTCGCCAGGCCGGCCGGGATCATCTGGGTGCCGAACGCGGCGGACGAGATATTCACCGAGATGCCGAGCGTACCAATAACCGCCAGATGGCGCCATTCACTCGGCGTGAACTGTGGCCAGCTATGCGAGGTCGCCAGCAGCAGTACGCCGAAAATGAGGCTGCTGAGCATGAGCCTCAGCAGCAACAGCTCGACCGGGCTGATCGTTCGGAGCAGATACTTCATGCTGATGAAGTTGGAACCCCAGAAAGCCGCGACCAGCAGGAGCGAGCCGTGCGTCACCAGCATTGAACGATTTCGGATGTTCGACCCCCTCTACCCCATCGATCACACCCCGCCAATTCTACGCGCGTCACACACGGAACGGGCGGCCGAAACCGGCCGCCCGCGTGCTCGAATACGATTGTTGATGTGTTCTAGCCGAGGACCTCGTCGAGGGCGTCGCCGACCACACCGATCACTTCGTCCGCCTGCTCCTTGGTGAGGATCAGCGGCGGCGAGAGCACCAAATTGTCATTGCTGGCACGCACGACCACGCCACGCTTGCGCGTCGCAGCCAGTAATCGAGCGCCGGCGTTGAGCGACGGACTCAGCTTCTCCTTCGTCTCCTTATTGGCGACAAACTCGACCAACATCATCAGGCCCTTGCCACGCACGTTACCGACGTAGGGGCGCTCGAGCAGCTTGCTCAGTTCATCGATCATGTACGGACCAACGTCACCAGCGTTCGCGGGCAGGTTTTCGTCCTCGATGATCTGGATATTGCGCAGGGCCACGGCGCAGGCCACCGGATGACCGGAATAGGTGAAGCCGTGCATGAAGATCTGATCCGGCTCGGCCATCGTGTCAAAGATCTCGTCGCTGACGCCAACGCCACCGAGCGGAATGTAGCCGGAGGTAATGCCCTTTGCGAAGGAAACGATATCCGGCGTCACCCCGTACTGCTGCATGCCGAACATCGTGCCGGTGCGACCGAAGCCGGTGATCACCTCGTCATGAATCAGGAGAATATTGTTCTCCTTGAGCACCTTGGAAATCTCGCTCCAGTAGTTCTGCGGCGGCGGCACGACACCACCGGCGCCCTGCACCGGCTCGCCAATGAAGGCGGCGATGGTATCGGCACCCTCCTTGGCGATCGTGTCCTTCAGCTCCTGCACCAGCTTGGCGACGAATTCATCATCGCTCAGTCCCTCGCCATTGCGATATTTGTAGGGCGCCGAGTTGAAGATGAAGCCTCCCGGCCGCGGCCCGAAGCCGGTCCAGTAGGCCGGAATACCGGTCGCCGAGAGCGCGCCCATCGCGATCCCGTGGTAGCCCATCATGCGCGAGATGATCTTCACTTTGTCCTGTTTGCCGCGCAGGTACCAGTAGTAGCGCGCGATCTTCATCGCCGTTTCGTTCGATTCGGCGCCGCCCGAGGTGAACTGAAAATGATTGAGTGGATCGGGGAACATCTCACCGAGCTTGGCGGCAAGCTCGATGACCGGCGGTGTCGCCAGGCCGGAGAAGGTCGGGCTGAAGGCGAGTTCCGCCGACTGCTCCTTGGCCACCTCGGCGAGTTCTTTGCGCCCATGCCCGACGTTGACATTCCAGAGACCGGCAAACGCATCGATATAGCGCTTACCATCGGAGTCCCAGAGATAAACGCCTTCACCGCGGGTGAAGACCAGTGGGCCGCTCTCCTGCAACTGACGCAGGTTCGAGGCCGGATGCAGCATATATTTTCTGTCTTTGTCCGCGAGATCAGCTGTATTCCACGTCTTGGCCATGGTCATCGCGCATCAAATCCCTTCGCTCTATGGTGTCCAACCTGTCTCGCCTCATTGTGCGTCAGTTTCGCTGGTTCGTCTAGCGCCCATGTTGTCCGCGCTAGCGCCATCGCGTAGTCTCATAAACGACGATTCGCGACGCGCCAAGGAGGCAATGATGACGAGCCTATCCGCTCATGACGAGTACTATGCCGAATCATCCGGACTCCGGACGTTTATTGACACGGTGCATGTCTTGCGATCGGCTGCGGGAGAACCGGCGATCTTACTCGAACAGCTCAAACCGGCCTTCGGCGAACTGCTGGCGGCCGACGGCTGGTTGCCGCAGAAATTCTCGGAGCCATATCTGGCGAGCGGCATGGGCGGCGGCATCGGTCAGTACCTGCTCTATCGCTCAGCCGATAAGTCGTTGACGCTCTTTTCCCTGGTGGTGCCGGCCGGCTCGTCGACTCCGGTGCACGATCACCTCGCCTGGGGACTGGTAGGTCTCTATCGGGGCGAACAGCATGAAGAAGTCTATGCGCTGCAAGACGGTGACCCGGATGCAGGCGATGCGTGTTTGACGCTGTCGGAGGAACGCGATCTGAAGGCCGGTGAATTCTATGCGCTGCTGCCGCCCGACGGCGATATCCACCGCGTGACGACGACCTCGCCCGAGGCCTCGATCTCGATTCACCTGCTCGGCAACGACGCTGGCTGCGTCATCCGCCACAGCTTCGAGCCGGACGAAGCGCGTTCCGCCAGCTTCCGCTCGGGCTACAGCAACGTCGACTGCGTGGAGGAAGAAGCGAAGTAACGGCCCTCATCCCCGGCCATTCGCCAAAAGTCCGTTAAATAGAGACGAGGGGCGGTTCCCAGTT
>CALAGB010000418.1 GCA_937891245.1 uncultured Thermomicrobiales bacterium
GTCGAGGTCGGTATCGATATCCCCAACGCCACCGTGATGCTGATCGAGGGCGCTGAACGCTTCGGACTTTCGCAACTACATCAATTCCGTGGCCGGGTTGGGCGCGGCGCGGCGCGTTCGTATTGCATACTTATCGCGGGCGAGAGCAGCGACAGCGCGAATCAGCGGCTCGACGCGCTCGTGCAGACGCAGGACGGCTTTCGGCTCTCGGAAATCGACCTCGAGTTGCGCGGCCCCGGCGAATTTTTCGGCAAACGCCAGAGCGGCCTGCCCGAATTGAAACTCGCCTCGCTCGGCGATCTCGGCACGCTGCAACGGGCGCGCGACGAAGCACATCGCATCTTGAACGCCGATCCGCAGTTGAGCGCCGAACGCAACCGGCTGTTGCGCGCGCAAGTCGAACGCTTTTGGGCCGGCGGCGCGGGCGATCTCTCGTAGGACACGGCTCATCGCACCGGCAGCGCCGGGCAGAGAAAGGCACAGCTTGATTCGTTGCCTCGTGGAAGACAACCTGACGACCGCACTCATCGCCGAGCCGATCCGTCAGGGCTGGCTCGATTCGCTCGATGGTCTGGAACTCGTACCCGCGCTCAACGCTGAAACGGTCGCGCAGGCCAATGCGATGGCGCTGATGGGCAGCGTCGATGCCTGCGCGCTGGTGGACCGCTACACGATCATCACCGATGTCGCCGTCGCGTCGCGGCATAATGGCGCCGTCGCGCTGCGGACCGAGGTTCGCCCCGATGAACTGAATGAGGTGTCGATCTCGCTTGACTCCGTCTCCCGCACCGCTGAAGCGATCGCGCGCGCGACGGTCGCCCGCTTCTTCGGGATGACCGTCAATGGCTGGGAGCGGGCTTCGACATCTGATGAAGCGGTGGTGCTCGAACATATCGACGCGTTCGTCGAGGAGCCCGAGCCGGTTGTCATCAACGATCTCGTGCGTGCCTGGTTCATCATGTCCGGGCTGCCGGTCGCGACGCATGTGCTCGTCGTGCCGAACGAGCTCCTGGCGAACGAACCGGAATCGGTCGCGAACATCGTCGAACAGATCCGAACGGCCGCTTCGACCGGTGTTGAGCGGCGTCGCGAGATTCGCCGCAATTTACACGAAGTGTTCCCCGGCGATCGCGATCGACTGGTCGCCTTCCACACCGAGCAAACGCTGTCGCTGACCAAGACCGTCCGCAAAGGCTGGCTCGACCTCCTGCGGCGAGTCGGCCATGCCATGAGCCTGCCGGCTCCCGAGGCGCTCACGTTCCACACCTTCGGGGAGAGCGAATAGCGGCCGCTATTCCTCTTCCTCGTCAAGCGTGGCCCGATACAGTTTACCCATGATGGCGTAGTCATCGGCGCCGAGGTGGTGCAGCAGTTCGGCGTCCGGCTGCACAGCCCAGCGGTCGGTGAAGAGATCGGCGTCGGCCGAGACGGCCAGCACCTGACCAACAAAGAGGTCATGGTCGCTCAGTGTCAGGCGCTGCACGACACCACACTCGATGTGCGCGACGCATTCATCGATGAGTGGCACATCGACCTCAAGCGCGTCGTTGGGCGTCAGCCGAGCGCGTTCGAACTTATCCCGATCGCGGCCGGATTCGATGCCGCAACGATGGACAGCCGAAAGCAGTTCGATCGTCGGAATGTTCAGCGCGAAATGCTCGCCGCGACTCACGAATTCGTGCGTCAGTCGCCCCGGATAAATCGCGACGCCTACCAGCATCGGATCGGTGCCGAGCGGCATATGCCAGGCCAGCGTCATCACGTCCGGCTGGCCCCGATAGAGCGACGTGAGGAGCGCCAGCGGCGCGGGTTGCAGCAGGCGCGCCGCCATGCGCGGATCGAGCACTCGTTTGGTCGCCATTCATCCTCCAACGCTCAATTCTGGTCAGTCGGATCCCGGCGAGCCTCACGGCATTCCGGCAGCGTCGAGCAGTAGACGTCATAGAAGCGCTGGGCGATACGCGCTTGCGTGAACTCTCGCAGCACGCGATCCCGTGCGCGTTTCGACAGCCGTTCGCGCAGTTCATCATCGCGCAACAGCGTATCGAGCTGTTGCGCCAGGCCGTCGATGTCGCCCTCGGCGAAGATGGCACCGGTTTGGCCGATCACATTCGGGATTTCGCCCGAGTCAGAACCGACAACCGGGACCTCGCAGGACATCGCCTCAACAATCACGCGCCCAAACTGCTCTTTCCAATTCGCCTGGGTCTTCGACGGGACAACCAACAGATCGAACTCGTTGTACGTCTTCGGCATCGACGCGGCCGCGATCGCCCCGCGAAAGACGACGCGATCGCGCACTCCCAGATTCGCGGCCTGCATTTCGAGTCGCGTGCGCTCGCTGCCATTTCCGACGATCTGCAAGTGCGCGCGCGTCTGCATGCGCGCGAAGGCAGCGATCAAGTCACCGACGCCTTTTTCGGGCACCAGCCGCCCGACAAACCCGATCACCGGCACATCGTCCTTTGGATCGGGAAGCGGCCGGTAGAAGCTCGGATCGACCCCGAACTGCGGGATCACTTCGAGCGGCCCGCGATACTTCTTTCGCCGCAAGACATCGGCCGCCTCGTGATTCCCGGCGACGGCGGCGGCCGCCAGCCGGTAGTTGATTTTCTCGAAAAGGCTGAATGGCGGCGGGTAGATTCGATCGAGATTCTGCCAGCTAAAGAAAACGACGCGCGCGTGGTTCAACCGGCCGAGCAGCGACGCATGCAGCGTCACGAAGTTGAATGGCTCTTCATCAACGTGAAAGACGTCGGGCTTGAAATGCCGCACGATCCGCCCGAGATCGGGATAGTAGTGGACATGATGATGCCCGTTGAAGCGCATCGGCGATTCGACAAGTCGATAGCCGACTGTATGCAGCCGTTCGAGGCGCTGCACACCGACGCGCGCTTCATGCCAATGCGGCGGCACGACGACGAGGAGCTCGACCCCCGGAATCCGCGCCAGCTCTTCGAGCTTCCGTTGATAGACGCCCACGACGAGCGCCTTCGACAGCATCAGAATTTTCACCAGTTACTCACAATGAGGTTGTTGCGATCGATCGCAGGCCGCTGGCGTCCCAGTACGCCTCGCGCGTTTGTTGTGCGGTTCGTGCCCAGCTGAAGCGCGCTGCCTGGTTAAGTGCACGAGCACGGAGATCGCGCTGCCGCTGATCGTCCGTCAAGAGTGAAACGATCGAAGAGGCAAGTTGATCCGGCGTTGGATCGACAACGATGCCACCATCGCCGACGACCTCCGGCAAACTGGAACGATTGGACGAGATGACAGGCAAGCCACAGGCCATCGCTTCGAGCGGCGTGAAGCCGAAGCCTTCGTACAGTGACGGATAGACGTAGAGTTTGGCGATGCGATAGAGCAAGAGCTTGTCCGCTTCGGAAATCCGGCCCGGGAGAACCACCCGCCGTTCGAGTCCCCATTTCTGGATGATCGGCTCCAGCGGAGGGTAGAGCGTCGCGTTGTCGGTGTGGGCACTGCCGCCGATCACCAGACGGGTATCGTCATCGATGCTCGCCCGCGCCTTGCCGAAGGCCTCGATGAGGGCAGCCAGGTTTTTGCGCACATCCAGGCCACCAACGTTATAAACGATGTCGCCCGGTAGCCCGAGGCGCCGGCGGATCTCCGCTTCGGCAACCGGATCGGATGCCGGATGGAACTCTTCACTGACGGCCAGTGGTATAGAACGAACCTTCTTCGGACTCACGCCGAGCAGACGCACGATATCGCTCCGCGAGCATTCGGAGTCGGTCAAAATCAGCGTCGCTCGCCGTGCGGCCGGCAAGACGACCCGCAGGTAGAGCCGCATCGCCGTCGAACCGCCGTACTCAGGATAGATCAATGGGATGACGTCGTGAATGGTGACGACGGTGCGCCGGCGATTCGCGCGTGGCGCCGACATGTAGGGGATGTGCAACAAATTTGGACGGGCACGACGCTGCCCGCGCAGCACGCCGAACTGTTCCCACCAGAGCTTGCGTGCCTTGGCTGAACGCGCGAAGGGCGGTATCGGAACCCGGATTGCCGTTCCCTGTCCGTCCTCTGCGCCCGCGGGGCAGAGCAGAATTGTCTCAACGCCGTCCACCGGCCGCGCAAGCTCATCCCAGAGATGTAGGGTGTATTGACCGCTTCCGGTGGCTGGCTGGGAAAGGAAAAATCCGTCGAGGCCGACGCGAATCGTAGGTGAGTTCATGTCGTACGGATTATAGCAAAGGGTGACGACGTTGATATACTTGGAGCAGGTAGCGAACTGCTCTGATGTATGGCGCGGTACGGGGCGTTATCAACGCAATCAATTCGCTCTCTCGCCGCAATTCGAGTCGCTGCCGGTACAACTTGTTGGAAAGAGGAGAATAAAGAATGGCAGAAGCCACCGCAATCAGCGATGCCACCTTCGAAGAGGAAGTGATCAAGTCGGACGTCCCGGTCCTCGTCGATTTCTGGGCCGAATGGTGTGGGCCCTGTCGCATGGTCGGACCGATCCTCGATGAGATCGCTGCCGAAAAAGGCGGCAAGATGAAGCTCGTCAAGCTGAATGTCGACGAGAATGTGCGCACGGCCGCGTCGCTCGGCATCGTCAGCATCCCAACCATGATGCTGTACAAGAATGGCGCACCGGTCGAGCGCATCATCGGCGCCCAGCCGAAGCAGCGCCTCCTGCAGCAGATTGAGAAGCACCTCAACTAGGCGCCTCGCTGATCTCACGCATCGCGCAGCAGTCAGCCCGGAGCACAGTGCTCCGGGCTTTTTTGTGCCGCCAACCGGAATTCACACATACCCCTGACCGTTCACGCCACCCGAGTACACGGTAGGAAGTGTCCACGTTTTCCCGTCGTTCTGAGCCGCCAACTTGGCGCCGTCGATGCTGTTTTGAACATTGCAATTCGCCCAAAAACATATCCGCCGCCCAGCCTGGCTCCGGGAGGCGGATATGTTGAAGGAGTGATGGAACTTGGAATACGCTCGAACGGCGCGGACAAGGATGAAATAAGATTGAGCGCCGGTTAGGAAAGAGCAATTTTCGTGCCAGTGAGGCACCGGACTCACGCCGGCGCCCGTTCCGGTCTCGCCGAGCGACCGATGCGAAGAATCGCGCTGGCCAGCCCAGCTAGAATCGCCGTCCGGCCCCGCCGGTAGGCCGCCTGGTCAACGGCAATGACGGTCGAACGGTGGTCGTCGAGCGAAACGAGATCGCGGTAGGCGTAGGTATCACGGCTGAGATCGAAGGTCATGACGGCGCGGCCGGCGATCGAGCCGCGCGGATCGTTCGGGTCGTACACCGAGACCTCAGCAAGGCCGGGGTCCGTTTGCCGGAAGGCGTACGGAACGACGGTGTGCCCCTCGCGCTGGAGCGCGTCGACGATGTCGCGTCGCCACGGTTTCGGCACGTCGATATCGAAGCAGCGTCGCGTTTCGCCGCTGCGCAGCAGATCGCGTTTGAACGCCTCGAAGGCACGTTTGGGACTCGGCCGCAGCAGCCAAATCGCCGATGCGAGCAACGCGCGGTCGGTCAGCTGCCGGCCGTGCCAGAGTAAGACCTGATCCAGATCCGACGCCTCACTCGTGTCGCCGAAACTGCGCTCGAGCGCGGCACGTGCCATGCCGGTGCAGAGTCCGCCGCCGTAGCCACGTACATTCCCGCCGATGAAGACGATCGAACGGTAGAGGCCCTCGAAGAGCGCCGTCGGAAACAGCGTCGACTGGTACGTCCGCTGAAACAGATCCGCTCGTGCAGTGACAACGCCCCAACCTGCGACGCTGTTCACTTCCTGAAATGCGTCCTCGGTTGGATCGAACTGACTCGTACCGTGGATTTCCACCGCGAGCGTGCCGTTAATCGTCTGCAACGCCTGACCACCGAAGAGCGCTGTCAGCGCGATACGGGGAGTCAAACTCTCCGGCGCTTCACGGGGAGAAACGGTCCAGACGAGCCGATCGACGCCGGCTGGACATGAACGCCAGCGCGGTCGATCGGTAACCCAACTCGCCGGGAGATCGAGTTCGACGGCATCCAGCGAAAGGAGTTGATTCCGCCAGAGGGCGACGTTGACCGAGAGTTGGAATGACGCCGGGAAAAAACGAAACCCGGGCGCTTGTTCGTTCGACCAGAGCAGACGATCAAACGGAACCGCATCGGCCGTCTGCAGGCTGACCAGACCGCGCAGGCGTGGGTCGTTGTCAGCCTTCGCGAGGTCCACGCGGGAGGCTACCGCCGGGGGGTGTCGCTTCGGTGAGAACATCGATCTCACGGCGCAGATCTTCCAGATCGGAGAACGACAGGTAGACCGAGGCGAAGCGGATGTAGGCGACCTCGTCGATCTGGCGCAATTCACGCAGTGCGATTTCGCCGATCGCGGTGCTCGGCACCTCGACGGTGCCGAGTTCGAGCAGCCGCGCTTCGACTGTTGCTACGATGCGGTCGATTTCCTCCTGGGAAACCGGCCGCTTCGTCAGTGCGATGCGCAGCTTATCACGCAGTTTTCGCGGATCGAACTCTTCGCGTCGCCCGTCTCGCTTGACGACGACTAACGCACCCGATTCGACCCGTTCGTAGGTCGTAAAGCGCCGTCCGCAATTAACGCATTCGCGACGCCGACGAATCCCGGTGCCGTTACTCAATTCGCGTGAATCGACAACGCGCGACTCGCGGGCCTGGCAGAAAGGGCAACGCATTAGTCCGGCACGCGCCCTATCGCTCGCGCAGGAAGCGAAGGATCGCCGGTTCCGACCACTCGTCGTCCGGTGCAACCGGAATACGCGACGGAGCCGACTGCCCCTGCTGTGCGTTTCCTGCGGATTCCGGCTGCGAACGGAATCGTCGTTCCGGTCGACCCGGTCGCCGCTGCGACGCGCCGCCCTGGAAGCCGGTGGCGATGAGCGTGATCTGTACGTCGCGCCCCATCGCATCGTCAGTCGTCGCCCCGAAAATGATCTCCGCGTCGTCATCTGCCGCCTGGCGAATGACTTCCGCCGCTTCAGTGATTTCGGTCAGCGACAGGTCTTGCCCGCCAATGATGTTGTAGAGCACGCCGACCGCGCCGTCGATGCTCATTTCGAGCAGCGGACTTTCGATCGCCATCCGGGCGGCGTCGACACAGCGCGACTCGCCGGTGCCCCGGCCGATCGCCATCAGTGCCGATCCGGCATCGCGCATGATTGTTTTGACGTCGGCAAAATCGAGATTGATCAGGCCTGGCTTAGTGATGAGGTCGGAAATGCCCTGAATACCTTGCCGGAGCACATCGTCGGCCAGGCGGAACGCTTCGGAAAAGGGCGTCTTCGGATCGACGAGCGAAATGAGACGCTGGTTCGGGATCGTGATGAGCGCATCGACGTGCTCTTTGAGCGCTGCCACGCCTTCATCCGCTACCCGCCGCCGCTTGGCGCCCTCGAAATCAAACGGGCGCGTCACGACGCCAACCGTCAGCGCGCCGGATTCACGCGCCAGCCGTGCGACAATCGGCGAAGCACCGGTGCCGGTGCCGCCGCCCATACCGGCGGTGATGAACACCATATCGGCGCCGCGAATGACTTCAGTCAGATCTTCGATGCTCTCCTCGGCAGCACGCTCGCCGATTTCCGGCCGGCCACCCGCGCCCAGCCCCTTGGTCAGCTTGTCGCCGATGCGTACGGTCACCGGGCTGAGTTGGGAGACGAGTGACTGCGCGTCGGTGTTAACCGCGATGAACTCAACGCCATCGACGCCGGCCCCGATCATCCGGTTGACGGCGTTTCCGCCGCCGCCGCCAACGCCGACGACCTTGATACGCGCGAATGAATTTACGTAGCCATCTTCATGAACGTCAAACATGTACGTAGCCTCCCCACGGCCCGGTATATCGTTTCAATCAATCCGCCTAACTCGCTCCCCGAACCAGAAGGTGTAACGAAAGTATGCACTAGCCAAACCAATAGCCGCAAAGCTCGCCGGTATGCCGATTCATGGTGCGTGGTCCGCCGGTACGAACTCCCGAAGCCAGCGCCCAATAACGGGTCCGATGCCTCGTCGCTCGTCTCGCTCGCCGGCGCCGTAGTCGGGGTCATCGACAATCGGCGGTGCGAGCAAATCACCCGGCTCAGCCTGGAAGCGCCACTGCAACGGAATCAAGCCGCGTGCCGCCAGTGGCTCACCACCCAGCACCCCGGATGGCGCCGTTTCCATAGCCGCAATTCGCGAAGGTGTACCGAAGACGCGCGAGACCGTCTCTTTCAGCAATGGCAAGGCGCGCGCACTATCGGCAATCACAATTCCGGACTGAAGCTGCCAGATCGGACCTGCCGCTTCGAGCCGCTCACGGACGGACCGTATCAAGCTTTGACTCCAGGCTGATACGATTGTCCGTACACGATGTACGATCGGATCGGTATCGGTGCACTCCAACATTCGCACCAGATCGATACGTTGTACCAGATCGAGCGAAATGCCGCAGGCAGCGGCGAGCTTGGCGTCGAGCCGTGCTTTGCCGAGCGGAACGACAAAAAGGTCGTCAAGCAACCCATGACGGTATACGACCACTTCGGTGAAGTCATCGCTCACACAAAGGGCGACCGCCCCTCGATCACGCTCCGTCGACGTCAGGACCGCTTCGGCCAACGCCACAATGCGCGGAACGATTAAACCAGGTCGAACGCCGATGTCGTCGAGTAACCCGGTCAGCCAGCGGACGGTGTCGGGGTCGGCGACCCAGTTCAGCATGTCGGTCGAGAGTGAACGTACAGTCAAGCCAAGCGGCGCTTCGGGAAAGGTTCGGCCGTCGCACATGAAACCGCGCGCCGCCGAGCAAAGAACCGGCCCCTCGAATCCGGCATTGGCGAGCGCCTCCCGACGCACCATCTCGACCATTTCCTCGTCAACCACGGTCGCGTCCGAAAAGCGGCATTCGCTGCTCGATGTCACAGCTCGGTAAGCGTTGCCGGGGATGGTGAACGCCACCGCGCGTATATTCCCGCCGGATTCGAGTCGCAGCCACTCTCCGATTTCGCGGAACGCACGTTCACGCGCCAGATCGCTGCCGACGGCGAACGAGCGGCTTCCGTGTACGCGCGGTGCCTCGTCGCCCTGAGACGAACCGATCGCCGCGATGAGATCGCGACCATTCAAGTCGATCCCGGCAAACCAATCGCACAGCCGCATTTCACTGCCTTTTCCATCAGTCGAACGGTTGAGAGGTGGTGCCGAATCGCCATTTAAAGCTGCGACTAAGTATAGCACAGCCTATTCTGACACACTGTACGTTCGCCAGTTAGGGCGTTCGGACACCTATTGCGTCGCGAGAATTCGCGTCGCTACTGATAATACGGTCGATCCGGTTGACGAACATCGAGCCGCGTCCACTGATCGGGAAGCGTCAAGACCGTGTGCAGGACGCTGACTTTCAGCGGGATTTTGTCGCCGCTGCCGAGCACGACTGTCCGGCCGTCGTTGAGCTGGGCGGTCAATCCGCTCGTCGGATCGTAACCAAGCTGCGCGAGCTTGGTCGTCAGTTGCTCGTGTACATACAGCGCGGCCTGCACAATGCCGGCCGTCACCTTGGTACCCGGTATCGGCCCGTCCCCACTCGTCTGGACAATCACCGGCAGTGACGGATCGTCGGCGATCGCGATCACATCGCCGCGCTCATCGACAAGCGCCACCTGATCGCCGGTATGCCAGGCAAGGACCGGCACACGCTCATTCAGCCGGATAACGACTTTATCCGGGAATTCAGTCGACACCTTGACCGATGCCACCGCCGGATGCGTTGCGACCCGTTGCGCGATCGTCTGGGAATTGGCGGTAAAAATCGACTGGCCCATCGCGCCGCTCAGTTCGGTGATCGCGTCGGCATAGGCAACCGTGTTCCCCTGGACGACGACGACCTTGACCGGGAAATCGCCTGAAAAGAGAAAGCCAAAGACGAGCACGGCCAGCCCGACGCTGAGCAAAAAGGCCGGCAACCGCCCGCTGCGCGAGCCGTTGCGGATGGAGGTTCTGATGCGCGAGCCGCTCCGTTTACGTCGATCCGGAGCCGAACCAGCAGGCCTGCGTGCGCTCATCCTGGCCAGCCCTGCCGTTCGCCATGTCGCTCAATTGCCAGTTCGACCAGGCGGGTCACCAGGTCTCGGAACGAAAGACCGCTCGCCTCCCAGAGCAACGGATACATACTCGCCTGCGTGAAACCAGGAATCGTGTTGATCTCGTTTAAGTAGACGCGGTTCGTGGCACGCTCCATGAAAAAGTCGACACGCGCCAGGCCGGCGGCATCGATCGCCTTGAAGGCACCAGCCGCGATGCCGCGCATCTCCTCCATCACACCGGCATCGATTGGTGCCGGGATGATCAGTTTCGATCGATCGTCAACGTACTTGGCATCGAAATCGTAGAACTCGTTGATTGAAACGACTTCACCGGCCACCGATGTCACCGGATCATCGTTGCCGAGCACGCTCACCTCGAACTCACGTGCATCCAACCCGCGCTCGATCACGATCTTCCGATCATAGTGCGCCGCATCGTCCATGGCGGCCGCCAGTTCACCGGCATGGTGAACCTTATCGATACCCAGGCTCGAACCGAGATTCGCAGGTTTCGTGAAGCACGGATAGCCAATCTCGCGTTCGACACGAGCGGCAATCGCATCCGGGTCGCGCCGCCAATCGCGGCGCAAGACGGATATCCAGGGAGCGACGGGTAGTCCGGCTCGTTCGAAGAGCAGCTTCGACGTGATCTTGTCCATCCCGACCGCTGAGGCGAGCACACCCGAGCCGACATATGGCACGTTCGCCAGCTCCAGCATCCCCTGCACCGTACCGTCTTCGCCCCACGGTCCGTGCAGCACCGGGAAGAGTACATCGATTTCTTGCGCCCAACCGGACGAACGGACGTCCAGCATCGGCGTCTCTTGCCGTGCCGGAAGCGACGATCCGGCAAGGTGCTCCGAGTCGGGATTCGCCAGCGGCAGTTGCGAATAGTCGGCGAGTTGCAACAACGGATTACCGCCGCTGATCCAACGACCGTCGCGGGTAATTCCGACCGGCACGACCTCGAACTTGTCGCGGTCGATGGCATGCATGATCGCTTCCGCCGAGCGTAGCGAAACATCATGCTCCGCCGAACGGCCGCCGAAGATCATCCCAACGCGTATCTTCCTCGGCATCCCCTACGCTCCAATCTCTTCTCGCCTGCCAGGTGCTGCATCGTTATCTTCGGTCTGCTCCCCACTCCCGCGCGGAGCGGGGTCGGGAGTGAGGGCTTCCGCCGCCTTCAAACTCACTTTCCAGACATCGCCCGCACCGGTCACGAGAATCAGATCGCCCGGCCGCGCCGCGGCGACCGCCAGTTTGGCGGCCTCATCGAGCGTCGCGCCAACCTCCACCGGAATCGAATCGATCAGAGCGCCGATCGCTCCCGATGAGACACCCAAATCATCCGATTCACGGGCGGCATAGATCGGTGCCAGCACCACGTGATCGGCGAGCGACAGCGCCGAAGCGAACTCCGACAGGAGCGCCAGCGTCCGACTGTAGGTGTGCGGTTGAAAGACGACGATAATCTTCGCCGCAGGGTAACGCTCGCGCGCCGCCCCGATCGTAGCGCGGATCTCAGTCGGGTGATGTGCATAGTCTTCGACGATGGTGACATCGCCGGCCACCGCTTTTAGTTCGAAGCGGCGTCCGACACCATCGAACTGCTCCAGCCCCGGCACTAAGCGCGCCGGATCAACGCC
The DNA here is from genome assembly GCA_937891245.1 of uncultured Thermomicrobiales bacterium. GTDB lineage: Bacteria > Chloroflexota > Chloroflexia > Thermomicrobiales > Thermomicrobiaceae > CALAGB01. The sequence goes on from CALAGB010000418.1 coordinate 11,706, forward strand.
GACGGCTGCCGCCGCTGCCAGACAGGCCGCCGCGTTGGCGCGATTGTGCAGCCCCGGCATACGCAGGCGGGTGCGAATAACGTTGCCGTCGGGCAACCGAAAATGATCCCGCCCCGCGACGCGCTCGATCTGCCAATCGGCGCGATCTGAGATACCGAAGGTCACGACGTGCTCCGGCAACGCCGCATGCCGCGCCAGCAGCATGCGGCAACCCGGATCATCGGCCGAGATGACGAGCGTGCCGCCAGGCTTGATCCCGCTAACAAAGGCATCGAAGGCGTCTTCGACGTCTTCCAGCGTTGGAAAGATGTCCGGGTGATCGTGCTCGATATTCGTGATGATCGCGACGTCCGGTTTGAGCCAGAGGAAGCTTCGGTCGTACTCGTCCGCCTCGGCAACAAAGACCGATCCATCTCCGCCACGAGCATTGGTGCCGAGCTGCGTGATGTCGGCACCGACCGCGAACGACGGCGCGAATCCGCCTGCGCCCAGCGCGAACGCGAGCATACCGCTCGTGGTCGATTTCCCGTGCGTGCCAGCCACCGCGATCGAAGTGCGGTGCGCCGCCGCCAGCATGCCGAGGACGGCCGCGCGTTTGATGATCGGAATGCCGCGCTCACGCGCTTCGACCAATTCCGGATTATCCGCCGGCACCGCGGCCGTCAGGATTACCAGATCGGCGTCACCGACATTCTTCGCCGCATGGCCAATCGCGACCGGCACGCCCTCGCGCAGGAGCGCGGCCACGACCGGTGAATGGGCGATATCCGAGCCGGTGACTGTGTAGCCGCGGCG
>CALAGB010000419.1 GCA_937891245.1 uncultured Thermomicrobiales bacterium
TCCTCGACCGGATCCTGGAACGGCTCTTCACCCTCGTAGGCTTGCAGGTCGATGATGACCTGATCGCCCTCTTGCGGGCTCCGAGCGTCTTCCGGCTCTTTCCAAATGCTGTTCTGCTTCTGAATATTGCTAATCGCTTCGTCGACATCTTCGTCGCTGACGTTCACCTCTTGCGGTTCGACCCGCACATCGGTGTACTCGTTGAGATCGACGGTTGGGTAGACCTGAACCTCGACCTTGAAGCCGACCGGTTCGTCCTGATAGACATCGACACTCGGCTCGGACACGGGTGTCAGTTCTTCCTGCTCCAACGCCTGGCGGTAAAGACCGTCCATGATGTCGCGTTGGGCTTCTTCGACAATCACCTCACGGCCAAGCCGCTGCTCGACGATCTGTCGCGGCGCCTTTCCGGGCCGAAAGCCAGGAATTCGAACCTGGCGGCTGATTTTCCGGTACGCCTTGTCCATCGCCTTGCTGAACTCATCGCTCTCGGCGACGATGTCCAATGAGACAGAACTTTGCGGCATTCGCTCGACGGTGACCTTCACTGACACCACCCTTGTTAACAGACGGGTCGACGCGCCGGATTATAGCAAAGGGCCTGAAGGCGCGACCAAGAACCCACTTGGTTCTCTCATTATCCCACCTTCGCCCAATGCTGGCCGCAAGCATGCTGCTATTCGGCAGGTCGGCTACACTTAGGAGACTTCGTTGGTCCGCGGAATCAATCGGTGACGACAGATGACCTGGCAAGATTTTGAGAACCGGTGGCCAGTGCGCGCATCCCAAACGAACGAATCGGTGAACGACGGTGGACGGTCCGGCAGCATGCGCCAGCCGCTCAGCCGCGATCTCGTGCGCACGATGTGTGAAGCGGAAATCGACGAATGTAAGTTGGTCCCGTGGGGTTCGAACTACACCTTCGCGATCACCTTTGTGACCGCCGGCGGTGACGCACCGATCGCCATCTATAAACCGGCCAGCGGCGAAATCCCGCTCTGGGATTTCGACTCCGGTTCACTCTACCGGCGCGAATATGCCAGTTTCCTCCTGAGTCGCGTCCTCGGTTGGCACTTCATCCCGCCGACCGTCATCCGCAACGGTCCGCACGGAATCGGCACCGTGCAGCTCTACATCGAGCCACTTCAGCGCGCTCAAAATCTCTTCGCGCGCGACCGTTACCAGGCGGCACTTCGCCCGGTGTTCGTCTTCGATCTGCTTGTCAACAACGCCGATCGGAAATCGAGTCATCTCTTCGTTGGTCGCCAGGATCGCCGTCTCTGGGGTATCGACCATGGCCTCACTTTCCACACCGATGCCAAATTGCGCACCGTCATCTGGAATTTTTGTGGCGAACCGCTGGATATGAATATGCAACAGACCCTTGACCGGCTGGTTCGCCATCAGTCGCGGATTGGTGCATTGCTCGATCCGTATTTGCGCGACGCCGAGATCGATCGGCTCTTTTCGCGCGCCGCACAGCTTCGACACGACGGGACGTTGCCGTTTCTCAATCAACGGCGCAACATCCCGTACGGTTGGTAGGTCGACGCGGATCAGCGCACTTGACGATGCGCGGATTACACTCATTAAATAAGTAATTGCGTCGCCGCGCAGAATATCCGAAAGTATTGGCAGTCTTCGCGATAGCGGGCGGACCAACGACGCCGGCATCGTTATCGTTAAGGAGGATCCGCTTGAAGATCACCGGCAAACACACGATCAACGCGCCGCGGGACCAGGTTTGGCAACGGCTGATCGATCCTGATTCGATCGCCGCATGCCTGCCCGGCGTCGAGACGCTCGATAAGGTCGGTGACGATGAATATTCGATGGCGATGAACATCGGCATCGGGATGGTCAAAGGCACCTACACCGGCAAGGTTCGCTTGTCGAACATGAATGAGCCGACCGATTACCAGATGTATGTCGAGGGAAGCGGTCGACCCGGCTTCATCAAAGGAACCGGTTCGGTGCGCCTCGCTGAGGGCGAGAATAGCACCACGGAGATCGAGTACAACGGCGACGTAGAGGTGGGAGGGCCGGTCGGAGCAGTTGCCCAGCGCATGCTTGGCGGTGTCGCCAACCGCATGGTCGGTCAATTCTTTGGGTGCGTTGAGTCCAAAATCACGGGCGAGTAGACGCCAATCGGGTTCGGTCTAACGAGTCAACGGTTGCGTCTGGAGGGAGATTCATCGTGAAGCAGCAGGTCACGATTACCGTCAACGGCACCACCCATACGAGCGAGGTGGAACCCCGACTCTTGCTGGTCCATTACCTGCGCGACGTGCTCGACCTCACCGGAACGCACGTCGGTTGTGATACGAGCCAGTGCGGCGCCTGCACCGTGCATATGAACGGCGACGCCGTCAAGTCATGCACCATCCTGGCTGTTCAGGCCGATGGCGCCGAGATTACGACGATCGAGGGCCTCGCCAAGGATGGCGAACTGCACCCGATCCAGGAAGGCTTCTGGGAGATGCACGGCCTGCAGTGCGGCTTCTGCACACCGGGCATGATCATGACCTCGGTCAATCTGCTCAAGAACAACCCGCATCCGACCGAAGCCGAGATCCGCCACGGTCTTGAAGGCAACCTCTGCCGCTGCACCGGCTACCAGAACATCGTCAAGGCCGTTCAGTATGCCGCCGACAAGATGAACGCGGAGCCAGCTGCCGCCGGAGACGACTAAGTGCGCTGACCCGCATCTCACGCGAGATGTCGATTCGTCGCCGCTTTGCAACGTCTAAGGGAGGGCACAATGGCGGTCTCGAGCCCGTTCGGTTCATCAATCAAGCGACGCGAGGATCCGAGGCTCATTACCGGCGCCGGGCATTATACCGATGATGTCCGCTTGCCGGGGATGCTGACGATGTCGATCCTGCGCAGCCCACACGCGCACGCACGCATCACCAACATCGATACGAGCACAGCCAAGGCGATGCCGGGCGTCGTCGCGATCTATACCGGCGCCGATCTCGTCGATCTCGTCGCGCCGGTACCGTGCGCCTGGCAGCCGAAAGACTCCGATATCAAGGTTCCTGAGTACCGGCCGCTCGCGGTTGACACCGTCCGCTATGTCGGCGACGGCGTCGCGGCGGTCGTGGCCGAGGATATGTACACAGCGCGGGACGCCGCTGCCGCGATCGACGTCACTTACGAAACGCTGCCGGCCGTCGTCAAACAGCTCGATGCGATGGAAGCTGGCGCGCCTCAGCTCTACGAGAACGTGCCGAACAACGTCGCGTTCCACTTCCACCTCGGAGGCGGAGATGTCGATGCAGCCTTCCAGAACGCCGATCTCACCTTCAAACAGCGCATCGTGAATCAACGACTGATCCCGAACGCGATGGAAACGCGCGGAGCAGTCGCCTCGTACCAGCGCGGCTCGAACGAACTAACGCTCTGGTCGACGACCCAGAACCCGCACATCGTGCGCTTCCTCATGTCGCTCTGCACGAATATCCCGGAAACGAACATTCGTGTGCTGTCGCAGGACGTCGGCGGCGGGTTCGGCAGCAAGATTCCGATGTACGCGGGCGAAATGATTGCCTCCGTGGTCTCCAAGGAGCTACTGCGACCGATCAAGTGGATCGAAGATCGCTCAGAGAACTACGTGGCGACGACGCATGGTCGCGACCACGTTGACGATGTCGAAGTGGCGGCGATGAGCGACGGCCGCGTTGTCGGCTTGAAGGTCACCGCCTATGCAAACATGGGCGCCTATCTCTCGACGGCGGCTCCCGGCGTGCCGACCTGGCTCTTCAGCGTCATGCTTGGTGGGACCTACGACATTCGCAACGTTTCCAGCGACGTCTACGGCGTCCTGACGAACACCACCCCGACCGACGCCTATCGTGGCGCCGGGCGTCCGGAAGCGACCTACATCATCGAACGGGTGATGGATCTCGTCGCCCGGAAGCTCAACCTCGATCCGTTGGAGGTTCGGCGCAAGAACTTCATCCAGCCGGCGGATTTCCCCTATTCGATTGCCTCCGGCGCGATCGCCTATGACAGCGGCGACTACGAGAAGACGCTGAACCGGGCGATCGAGATGGTTGACTACACTGCTCTGCGCAAGGAGCAGGAAGAGGCGCGGGCCAACGGACGATTCTTCGGCATCGGTTTTTCAACGTACATCGAGGTTTGTGGTCTGGCACCGTCCGCCGCAGCTGGAGCGATGGGCTTTGGCGGCGGGCTCTACGAGAGTGCCGTGGTCCGGGTGCATCCAACCGCCAAGGTGACGGTACTCACCGGCATCAACCCACAGGGCCAGGGTGAGGGCACAACGTTCGCACAACTGGTCAGCGACGAGCTTGGCGTGCCGGTCGAGGATGTCGAGATCGTCTGGGGCGACACCGATCGCGTTCCGATGGGCTGGGGCACCTATGGCAGCCGCAGCACCGCCGTCGGAGGAAGCGCGCTCGTCTACGCCGCGCGGAACGTGCGCGACAAGATGATGAAGATCGGCGCACACCTGCTGGAAGTCTCCCCCGAGGAAGTCGTCTTTGAAAACGGCAACGTCCACGTCAAGGGCGCGCCGGATCAGGTCAAGTCATTCGCTGAGGTCGCGCTGGCCGCGTACACCGCATGGAATATGCCGGAAGGCGTGACGCCCGGCCTCGAAGAGACCTATTTCTTCGATCCGGTCAGCAACACGTTCCCATTCGGCGCGCACGTCTGCGTCGTCGAAATCGACAAAGATTCCGGCAAGGCCGATGTACGCCGCTATGTGGCCGTCGATGACGTCGGCAACGTGATCAACCCGATGATCGTTGACGGGCAACTCCATGGTGGTATCGCCCAGGGTCTGGCACAGGCGGTGCTCGAAACCGCGGTCTATGACGATAACGGACAACTGTTGAGCGGCACGATGATGGACTACGCGATCCCCAAGGCGAGTTCGTTCCCGAACTACGAACTCGATCGAACGGTGACGCCCTGCCCGTTCAATCCGATGGGTTTGAAAGGTGTCGGGGAAGCCGGAACGATCGCATCGACGCCGGCGATTATGAACGCCATCATCGACGCGCTGAGCCCGCTCGGCGTCGAACACTTCGATATGCCGGCCAGCCCGCAGCGACTCTGGCAGTTCGTGCATGAGCAGAAGGGGAACTGAGGAGATGTATCCAAGCGCCTTCGACTATTTCCGACCATCAAGCGTCGAGGAAGTTGTCAAACTCCTCCAGGAAAATCCGGAAGGGAAGATTATCGCCGGGGGGCATAGCCTCCTGCCGATGATGAAGCTGCGATTGGCAGCGCCCGCCTCGCTGATCGACATCGGCAAGGTGGCCGGTATCGACGGTGTCCGTTCCGAGAATGGCGGCGTCGTCTTCGGCGCTCGTACCACCTACGATCAGATTATGAAGTCGGACGTCGTCCAGCAGACGCTGCCGATCGCCGTCGAGGCGGCCGGCGTCGTCGGTGATATTCAGGTACGCAATCGCGGCACGATCGGCGGCTCGATCGCCCATGCCGACCCGGCTGCTGATTTCCCGGCCGTCCTGCTCGCGGTTGACGCCAAGGTGAACGCCACCGGTCCCAACGGCCAGCGGACGATCGGCATCGACGACTTCTTCGTCGATATGTTCACGACGTCACTCGAACCGGAAGAGATTGTGACCGAGATCTCAGTCGCCAATCCGGCCGCGAGGACGGGCATGGCCTATGAGAAGTTCGCGCACCCGGCCTCGGGCTACGCGATCGTCGGTGTCGCCGCGTCAGTCACGCTCGGCGAAGACGGCAACGTCTCCGCGGCACGCATCGCGGTCACCGGCGCTGGCCCGATCGCCGTGCGCGCGAACGGCACCGAATCGGCCCTCATCGGTCAGGCGCCGACAGCCGAGAACGTCAAAGCGGCTGCTCAGAAGGCGTCCGATGGCATGACCTTCCTCGGCGACATCCACGCCGGCGAAGAGTATCGTGCTCATCTGACGCGCGTCTTCACCGAGCGCGCCATCAACAAAGCGGTCGAGCGCGCCAAGGGCTAGGCGTTCGAGCTCAAACGCAACGGAACGAGGCGGCCGAGCATTCGGCCGCCTCATCATTTACCCCGTTAGCTTGAGATCCCGCCGATCCCTGTTGTCGCGCAACTGATCTGGTGCGATTATGGCGCGGGCGGGATACGAGCCGGCCAACTGCCTTCCGGGAAGGCATTTGGGCGCGATTTGTTATGATATACCGGTTGTATCAGACAGGATCATCATCGTGCGGGAACCACTGTTCCGCGACTAAAGGGGGAGAACCACTTGGAACTGAATTCTGTCGAAGCCGTTCAGCAGGCGCTGGCGACACAGCGCTACGTTTCCGAGCAGAGCCTGGCGACCGCGATTTATCTCTCGCTCGCGCTCCCCAAGCCGCTGCTGCTCGAAGGCGAAGCAGGTGTTGGGAAGACGGAGGTCGCCAAGGCACTGGCGACGATTCTCGATACCAAACTGATCCGGCTTCAATGCTACGAAGGTTTGGACGTTAGCCACGCCGTTTACGAGTGGAACTACCCCCGACAGATGCTCGCCATCCGCGTGCTCGAAGATGAGAAAGTCGACCGGGAAAAGGCCGTCGAGGAGATCTTCAGCTCTGAATATCTGATCGAGCGACCGCTGCTTGAGGCGGTGCGCCACTCAACGGGCAAGGCACCGGTGCTACTGATCGACGAGATCGACCGCGCCGACGAGGAGTTCGAGGCGTTCTTGCTCGAACTGCTCTCCGACTTCCAGATCACCATCCCGGAGATCGGCACGATCAAAGCCGTGCACCCGCCGATCGTTATCATCACCTCGAACCGAACCCGTGAGCTGCACGACGCGCTCAAGCGGCGCTGCCTCTATCACTGGATCGACTACCCGTCGGTCGATAAAGAATTCCGCATCGTCACCGGCAAGGTTCCGGGGATCAACGAGCGGCTGGCGCAGCAGATCACGACCTTCATTCATGAACTGCGCCGCGAGGATCTGTACAAGCTACCGGGCGTCGCGGAAACACTTGACTGGGCGGCCGCGCTGCTGGCGTTGAATCAGCGAGAGCTGTCGACGGAGATCGCCTCCGCCACGCTCGGCGCGATCCTGAAGCATCAGGAGGACTTGCAGGCGATCCGCAAGGGCAAGCTTGAGAACCTGGTTGCTGCCGCGTCGAACGGGGAGTAACGGCACGACATGGTAATAACCGACACATTTACCCAGCGCTCGATCTCCTTTGGCCGAGCCCTGCGGCGCGCGGGTGTCAACACGACCATGGGTCAGGTCATGGACTTCGTGCGCTCGGCCGAGATGATCGAAATCGGCCGGCGTTCGGAGTTCCGTGAGGCCGCCCGCGCCTGTCTCATCACGAACAAAGACGACCTTCCGACGTTCGACCGTGTTTTCGAGTCGTACTGGCGTGCCAAGCCCGACTTCTCCGATCAGTTCTACGAGGGCGGCGAGCCGGGCGACGAGTCATACGACGTCGGCGAGGGCGAAGGCGAGGAAGCCGAAGGTACGGCCGACGACTCGGCCGAGGCCGAAGGCGGCAAGCGTCAGCGGTCGGAGATGATGGAGCCGGACGATTCAGCCGAGGCGTCGGATGATTCCGACGGCGAATCGGATGATGTCCTCAGCTTCAGTGCCGCCGAGGTGCTGCGCGACCGTGACTTCGCCGATCTGACCGAAGAAGAACTGGCCCAGGCGCGGCATCTGATGGAGAAGCTGCACTGGAAGATCGGGCAGCGCCGCTCGCGCCGCCGCATCAGTTCGCCAAAGGGGCGTTTCATCGACCCGCGTCGCACGATGCGTCGTTCGCTGCAGACGGCCGGTGTGCCGTTGCGACTGTCGCACCGCAAGACGAAGACGAAGCCGCGCCAACTCGTGGTGATCTGCGACGTCAGCGGTTCGATGGACCGCTACTCGCGCATCCTGTTGCAGTTCATTTATGCCATCGAGAACAACATGGCCCGCGTCGAGGCGTTCGTCTTCGGCACGCGGCTGACCCGTATCACGCGCCTGCTCCGTCGCCGATCGATCGACGAAGCGATGCAACGCGTGGCGCGCGAGGTGCAGGACTGGTCCGGCGGTACCCGCATCGGACAGTCGCTGCAGACGTTCAACATGACCTGGGCCCGGCGCGTCCTGCGCAACGGTGCCGTGGTCATCATCATCAGTGACGGCTGGGATCGCGGCGATCCGGAACTGCTCCGTTCCGAGATGTCCCGGCTTCAACGCGGCAGCTACCGGCTTATCTGGCTCAATCCGTTGCTCGGATCACCCCGCTACGAGCCGCTCACTCGTGGCATGCAAGCAGCGATTCCGTTCATCGACGACTTTATGACGGTGCACAATATGGCGAGCCTCGAAGCGCTGGCCAAGCACCTGAGCACAATCGACGAGGTGCGACCGGTTCGCCGGCAGCACCCGATTATCCCCCGGCCGACCGTACCGGCCGCATAGCGCACAAGGAGTCTGATATGCGCGATATTCTTCCCGACATCGAACGCTGGCAAGCGGACGGCGAAACAATCGCCATCGCCACGGTGGTACGCGCCTCAGGCTCCTCACCGCGTCCGGTCGGCGCGAAACTCTGTGTCACCCGCAGCGGCCGAATGGCCGGTTCGGTCAGCGGCGGCTGCGTTGAGGGCGCCGTATTCGAAACCGCGATGAAGGTGCTGGACAGCGGCACGCCACAGCTCGTCCACTACGGCATCAGCGACGAGATGGCCTGGGACGTCGGTCTCAGTTGCGGCGGGGTCATCGACGTCTTCATCGAGCCGTATCAGGCATGAGCGGCACCGGTATGTTTGAAAAACTCCGCAGGGCGATCCAGGAGGAAGACCCCGTCGCGATGGCGACGGTCGTCAGTGGCGAAAACCTCGGATCCAAACTGCTGCTGCACTTCGATGGCGCGGTCGATGGCTCACTCGGCAACCAGGAGCTCGACCAGCTCGTCACGTCGGATGCCGCCGAAATGCTCCCCGGCGACAAGAGCGAAACGCGGAGCTACACCCTCGCGAGCGGTGAAGCATTCGATGTCTACATCGAAAGCTATCTCCCGCCACGCCGGCTCGTCATCGTCGGTGCGGTGCACATCGCGATTCCGCTGGTGTCGTTCGCCAAAGAGCTTGGCTACCATACAACGGTAATCGATGCACGAGCCCTCTTCGCTTCAGACGAGCGCTTCCCGCACGCCGATGAACTGATCGAAGCGTGGCCCGATGAGGCGCTCTCCCGGCTGACACTCGGCCCTGAGACGGCGATTGTCATGTTGGCTCACGATCCGAAGTTCGAGGATCCGGCGATGGAAGTCGCGCTCAAGAGCCGGGCCGGCTACATCGGCGCGATGGGCAGTCGCAAGACGAGTGCCGAACGGAATCAGCGCCTCATCGCGTCAGGCAAGTTCACAGAGGACGAAGTCGCTCGCATTCACGGCCCGGTCGGCATCAACATCGGTGCCCGCGAACCGGGCGAAGTCGCGATCAGTATTCTGGCGGAAATCATCGCCGTCCGGCGCGGACGCGACCCGCACAAGCCCGACTCGACGCTTCTCTCGGCGAAACTCGATACTCCCGCACCGAGCGCATGAGTCGTATCGCTGGCGTTATCCTGGCGGCTGGTTCATCCAGCCGCCTCGGCGAGCCAAAACAACTGCTTGACCTCGGCGGCCGTCCGGTGCTGGCACACACGCTGGCGGCCGTCCGGCAAACATCGCTCGACCCGCTCGCCATCGTGCTCGGTCATGCTGCCGCTGAAATCGAGCAGCGCGTTGACCTCCGCGACGTACAAACGATCCATAATCCCGATTATCAATCCGGCCAGAGTTCGTCGATACGCGCCGCGCTCGCCGCGCTCTCGGACGATATCGATGGAGTCGTATTCATCCTTGGGGATCAGCCACTCGTCGAACCGGCGGTCATCGACCGGCTGGTGCGTGCCTTTCGCACTGAAGACGCACCAATCGTCCAGCCGAAGTACCACGAAGGTCGCGGCAATCCGGTGCTCATCGCTCGATCGCTCTTCAGCGAATTGGCCGAAGTCACCGGCGACACCGGCGCGCGACCACTGATTCAACGACACCACGATGCGGTACGACTCGTCGATGCGACGGAGTTCAGTCGCCCGGATGATATCGACACGCGCGAAGACTACGAGAACATCCTGCGCGAGTTTGCGGCGCGGTGCGACGCATGAGCTACAACTTTCGGGGCGAGATCCGCTTCTGTCCATATTGCGCCGAGATGCTGGAGTGGCAGGAAACCGACGGCGTTCCCCGACCGCACTGTCCGGTCTGCGTTACGACGTTCTATCAGGACCCGAAACTTGCGGTCGCCATCTTGATCGAGCACGACGGTGGGTTGCTCCTGCAGCGACGGGCGATCGATCCCGGTAAAGGCAAATGGACGTTCCCGTCCGGTTATGTCGATCGTGGCGAGCGTGTCGAAGACGCCGCGGTCCGCGAGGCGCTCGAAGAAACCGGGCTGGAGGTTCAGCTGACCGGCCTGCTCGGGCTGTATTCGGACACCGGGAACCCGGTCGTGCTGGCGGTGTACGCGGCCGATGTGATTGGCGGCAGCGTCATCGCGAGCGACGAAAGCGACGACATCGCGAGTTTCCATGCAACAAATCTGCCGGAACTCGCTTTCTCCCATGATGCTGAGATCATCGCCGGCTGGCAGGCACAACGACGATCGGACGAGTCGGAGACCGCGTGATCAAGATCCAGCTGCTCAACACCGAGCAGATTGACGCCGACATGGTGACCGTCGCATCGCTCGACAAGGTCGTGGAGAAGCCACATACGCTGCTCTGGGTCGATCTTGTCGATCCCACACCCGACGACTTTGCCCGTATTGAGAGGGAATTCCACTTCCACGCCCTGGCGCTCGAAGACGCCCAGAAACGGCACCAGCGGCCGAAAATCGATATCTACGACTCGTATTTCTTCATCGTCTTCTATGCCGTGCGGCTGGCCGAAGGTGAATCGCTCTTCGAGACACAGGAGATCTCGTTCTTCGTTGGCGAGAACTACCTTGTCTCGGTGCATTCAGGGACGTGCAAAGAGATCGACGGCACCGTGAAACGGTGGCGTGAAAATGCGCCGAAGGTCGAATCGGCTGGGCCGGCCATCCTGCTCTATTCGATCCTTGATGCGGTGGTCGACAATTACTTCCCGGTGCTCGATGCCGTCGCCGAACGTGGGGATGAGGTGGAGCGGGCGGTCTTTGACGGCGATAGCCAGCAAGCACTCGAAACAATCTTTGGCTTGCGGAAGAACCTGCTCGGTCTGCGCCGCATCCTGGCGCCGGAACGGGACCTGATGAGTACCCTGGCACGGCGTGACGTGGAGTTGCTCGGCCAGGAATCGTCCGTCTATTTTCAGGACGTCTACGATCACGTTCTGCGGGTAACGGACGCGATCGACACCTACCGCGATCTGCTCAGCGGCGCGCTCGACGTCTACCTCTCCGTCACTTCGAACAATCTCAACCAGGTGATGCGCACCCTCACCTCCTGGAGCATCATCCTGATGACCGGTGCCCTCATCGCCGGTATCTACGGCATGAACTATCGCCTGCTCCCCTACGACACCTGGAAGCACGGTTTCATCTTCGCCATCCTGTTCATGGCGATCCTCGGCGGCGGTCTCTTCGCCATGTTCAAGCGCATCCGCTGGCTCTGATTCGCGCGATTGCGCATGACTCGCCGCTCTGCGAAGATCGAAGCATCATTCGAAATCCGCAAAGGAGCATCGAACATGGCACAAACGCTGCGCTTCGGAATCTGTACCGACCAGAACCAACCATGGGATGTCGTCGTCGAGCGCTGGAAACTCTTCGAGCGGCTTGGCTTCGACAGTGCCTGGAACTGCGATCACTGGGTACAGCCAAGCAATCCGTCGAATCCGTATTTCGAAGCGTGGACGATGCTGGCGGGGCTCGCCGTGCACACCGAGCGCATCCGCATCGGCGTGCTCGTCAGTTGCAACACGTTCCGCCACCCTGCCTGGCTCGCCAAGGAAGCGGTCACGCTCGATCACATCTCCAACGGGCGCCTCGAATTCGGCCTCGGTGCCGGTTGGTACGTCCCCGAGCACGAAATGCTCGGTATCGACTTCCCACCGCCGGCCGAACTCGTCGCGCGGTTTCGTGAGGCGGTCGAAATCGTCGATCACCTGATGCGCAACGAAGTGACAACCTATAACGGTACGTACTATCAGCTCGACCAGGCCGCCTTCCGGCCGGGTCCCGTGCAGACGCCGCGACCACCGCTTACGCTCGGTGCCAAAGGACCGAAAATGCTTGAGATCGTCGCCAAATACGCCGATGCCTGGAACGCGTCCGGCTCGCCCGAAGAGATGGCCAAACGCAACCAGATCCTCGACGAGCACTGTGCCCGCATCGGCCGCGATCCGGAAGAAATCGTGCGTGGCATGTACGGCTGGGCCGCCATCATGCCCGACGACCCCTGGCAATCAGTCGGCGCCTTCGAGGAGTGCATCGGCCGCTATCGCGAAGCCGGCATCAACGAATTCATTATCGACCAGCCTCGCGACGACCAGTTCGCCGTCCTGGAGCGGGTCGCCACCGAGGTGATCCCAAGGTTGAGAGGGTAGAGGGACCGCCCTCACCCCCGGCCCATCTCCCGCGCCGCGCTGGCGAGGAGGGGGTCTTGCAGCGAACGAGTGAGTTTTCCTGATCGTTTGTGCCCAGGCAGATAGGTAAGAGCGCGACCGCAATCGCGCGGCTGCTCCCCTCTCCCGTTCGCGACGGGAGAGGGCGCGGGGGTGAGCGCCTCCGGCCTCCCCGCTACTGCCCTCGAACGGCGCGTCCTTCGGATTCCGGCAGGGTCGAGCTGAAATGCTCACGTTCGAGCACGCTGTCTTCGGTCAGGATGTCGATTTCATCTTTCAGGTTCTGCACCTGGCGATTGAGCATCCAGAGGTACGCGCCGATCACGATCCAGGTGATGAGGAAGGCGACAAAGAGATAGCTCAGGTTACTCACGCGGTCGTCACTCCTTCGGCTTCGCGTTCGGATAGCGCGTATTGGTAGTCGATCAGCTGGTCTTTCATCCGTTCGATGCCAAACTTCTGGATCATCAGGTAGAGGTAGAACAGCGTGAACCCCAGCAGGCAGACCATGAGCGCCACAACCATCTCGCCCGGCATATTGGCGCTGGTGACCGAAACAACCGACTCCGGATGCAGCGTGCGCCACCAGTTGACCGATTCATAGATGATCGGTACATCGAAGAATCCGATGATGCCGATCACAGCCGAATAGGTTGCCGCCCGGCCGCGATCTCCGGCATAGGCGCGGATCATGAAATAGCCAAGGAAGATGAACCAGAGCAGAAGCGTCGTCGTCAGGCGTGCATCCCAGGTCCACCAGGTGCCCCAGATCGGCCGTCCCCAGAACGACCCGGTCACCAGAACCAGCGTCGTAAAGACCAGACCGATTTCAGCCGAAGAGCGTGCAATCTGATCCCAGATTAATGCACGCTTCCAGAGATAGAGAATTGCCGCCAGGAAGACGACGCCGAACGCCAGAAAGGCAACCCAGGCCATCGGCACGTGAATGTAGAATATGCGCTGCGCGTTCCCCTGAATGACATCCTTCGGTGCATAAACCAGGCCGAGATACATCCCGATCGCCATCGTGATTGCCGTCAGTAACCCGAGCACCATCCCGAGGCTCGACGCCCAGCTTGATTTCCCCTTGACTATCACCCTATTCCTCCACTACGCGATCGAAAACGGCGTAGGAAATCGCCAAGAACAATACATCATACGCCCCGAGGAGATTAAGCCAGGCGCCAACATCGTTCGTCTGTCCGGTCAGAATCAGCGTGGTTACTCGAACTGACGCAATGACAACCGGCAGCAGAATGGGAAACATGAGCACCGGCAGCAGCACCTCGCGCGAGCGCGTGCTGGCCGCCATGACAGCCAGAAGCGTGCCGACCGCCGCGAAGCCGAGCGTGCCGAGGAAGAGCGCCAGCAAGAGCAACGGTTGAAACACATTGAGGTCGAACAGTGCCGCGAAGATCGGCACTGAAATCAATTCGACCAGCGAGATGAAGAGCAGGTTGCCGATGAACTTCCCCAGAAAGATCGTGCCACGATCGACCGGGCAGAGGAGCAGACCATCGAACGACCCTTTGTCGCGCTCCAGCGAGATTGAACGCCCCAGGCCAAGAAAGCCGGCGAAATTGAACGCGACCCACATGGCGCCCGCTCCACTCGCCTCCTTGCCGGTACCGGTCATGTCGAAGGCGAAGTTGAAGGTAATAATCGTGAGCACGGCGAAGATCAACATGCCACCGAAGAGTTCCTTGGTCCGGATCTCGGTGAGCAGGTCTTTCCAGATGATCATTGAGATCTTGGCGAGTCCGCCTTTCACCGGCTCGACAGCCTTTCGTCGAGTTCTTCTTCGTTAAGCGTCGTGGCTGGAGCGTCGAGCACGATCTTGCCGTTTTCCAGCAGCAGCACGCGATCGGCGGTGGCCAGCCCAAACCGGAGATCATGCGTCGTCATCAGCACGGTGCCCCCGGTCGTCCGCTGGTAGCCGAGAATCCGCTCGAGCACGCGTGCGCCCTCACGATCGAGCCCGGAATCCGGCTCATCGAGCAGCAGCAGCGCCGGCCGGTGGAGGATTGCCCGGCCGATCGCCAGGCGTTGCTGCATCCCGCGAGAGAATGTTCGCACGCGGTCGTCCCGCCGGGAGATCAACCCGATCATGAAGAGAATCTCGTCGATGCGCGATCGCTCGTCAGCCACGCCATACATGCGCGCGAAAAAGCGGAGGTTTTCTTCGGCCGTCAGGTCTTCATAGAGATACGGCTGGTGCGCGACCACGCCGATCTGCGCCCGAACCTTATCGGGAGCTTTGTGGGTCAAATGCCCGGCAATCGATACCGAACCGGAGGTCGGACGGCTGAGGGTCGCCAGAATACGTAAGAGGGTCGTCTTGCCGGCGCCGTTGGCACCGAGTAACGCCACGCGCTCACCGGGAAAGAGTTCGAGGTCAAGCGCGCGGATGACGCCTCGGCGTTCAAATCGTTTCGTCAATCTGGTGATCTTGACGCGCGGAACACGGGGAGTGAAAACGGCCTCATCATCCGAGGCCAGCAATGGCGACTCCAGCGGCGACACGTTCACGACGATGACGGCTCCTGGTTAGAGCTCAACTGTACGTTACGGGCGAGCGCGCGTAGCTGGAGAATTTCGACGTTGATCTCTTCATCGAATCCGCCGGCCTCCTTCTCCAGGTCACGCAGCACGATCGCCGCTTCCCGCACATACTTGCCGCGCGTTTCCTGGTATTCCTCATCGAGCATCTTGCCCGAAGCGTGATCGAAATCGACGTCGCGGATCGCTTGTACCAGGTATTGCCGACGCGCCTGCAGGTCCGCGATACGAGCCGGAACCGATACCGCGATTTGGCGCTGCGAACGGAGCAACGGCCAGAGCACAAATACCGCGACCGCGATAACGACGGCCGCTAGAACCATATAACCGATCATGAAACACCTTGATCTGACCCGAGCAACTCGCCGGACGGCCGGTCGTCAACCCGCGGAGGCTTCGGCGTTGGAGTCGCGGACACACTGAAGTCGGCGTCGAACGCAGTAACATCTTGTCGAACGAGCTCCTCGAAACGCGCCAGGCCTGGGTCATCGACTTCGACACCTATCGCCGGTTCATCGACAGAGACTGTTCCGGCTTGCCAGCGGCGCCGCTGCGTGAGGAAGCCGAGCAGGATGCCGGCCCCGGCAACGACAGCGACGACGG
>CALAGB010000420.1 GCA_937891245.1 uncultured Thermomicrobiales bacterium
AAGGTACTCGAAGCCGCGATACACGTGCGGGACGCACTGGCAGCCAGCGACCTGACCGGTTTCGCCAAAACCAGCGGTGGCGTAGGGCTGCATGTCTTCGTGCCTTTGGCGCCGGCACTGCCCTTTGAGACGGTGCGCGAATGGGTCCACGGCGTCGCTGAACGACTCGCCGAGCAGCATCCCGATCTGATCGCGACGGCGAGTGGTGGCACCCATGCGGGCACGAAGGTGACGATCGATCACGCGCAGAACAGCATCGGACGCAACACGGCAGCGCCCTATACGCTGCGAGCCCGAGCCGGTGCGCCGGCTTCGACGCCGGTCAGTTGGGACGAAGTCGAACGCGGCCAGATTCGGCCGGATCAGTTCACACTCAAGACCGTGCCAAAGCGCGTCGACAAGCTCGGCGATCTCTGGGCCGATGCCCGCAAACAACGCCCGAAGCTGCCCATTGATGCCTGACGGCCCCCATACGCTGGTGCTCGGCATCGCGCAGGACGCCGGTTACCCGCAGGCCGGCACCAAACGATCGCCCGCCTGGGAGGATGTCAGTCTCCGAAGACTGGCAACCTGCCTCGCGCTCATCGATCCGCGAAGCGGCCGGCGCTGGCTCATCGACGCCACGCCCGATTTCAAAGAGCAGCTACACCGTCTCGACGTCGCCGCGCCCGATCCGCGCCTACCGGGCCTCGATGGCATCTTCCTGACCCACGCGCATATCGGTCATTACACCGGTCTGATCCACCTTGGACGCGAAGCGATCGGCGCGCGCGATCTTCCGGTCTATGCCATGCCGCGTATGGCGCAGTTTTTGCGCAACAACGGTCCATGGGAACAGCTTGTCACACTGCGCAACATTTCCATCCAGCCGCTTCGAGACCGGGCGCCGATCATGCTCGCTCCGGATATCACGGTGACACCTCTATCGGTTCCGCACCGTGATGAATACTCGGAAACGGTCGCCTTGCGTATCGCCGGGCCGGGCCGCACCGTGCTCTTCGTGCCGGACATCAACGGCTGGGACGACTGGGAAACGATGGGTGTGCGCATCGAAGTTCTGCTCGCGACCGTCGACATCGCTTATCTCGACGGTACGTTCCTCAGCGCGGGCGAATTGCCGGGCCGTGACCTTCGCGAGATCCCGCATCCCCTCATTGCCAGCAGCATCGAGCGCTTCTCCAGACTTCCCCCGGCAGAGCAGGCCAAAATTCGCTTTATCCACCTCAACCAGAGCAACCCCTTGATCCGCGACGACGCCGAGGCGCTCGGGGACTTGCGTGAACTGGGATTCAATGTCGCGCGCGAAGGCGAGACTGTCGAACTGTAAACGGACCGCTCGCGTCAGCGCACTTCGCGCAGATTCGCGCCGCTGTCCAGCAGGTTACTCAATAGATCGTTCAGTTCAGGTGAGCCGCCCGTGTGGATAATGAGCAGACGATCGTCGCGGAAGAGATGTGGTGCGGTGATCCAATCCGTCAGGTCATCGCCGTTTTGGTCGATGAGCGTTGCGGCATCAGCATCGGCCGACCAGGCATCGGCGTAAGCGTAGACATCGACACGCTCGCCATTGACGCTCAGCGTCCGGCCGGGCACGGAGAGTCGCGGATCGTAGGCTCGGCCGTCGATGCTGACGGTCAGACCGGCCAGGCGCAGCCGCGCCACGAGTCCGGCGATATCGCTCGAACCGGAGCGATCGGAGTCGCCGCTCTCGGCCGAAACCCGGCTCCCAACAATGGCGAGCACGATCAGCAGAAGGACAACACCCGCAATTTCGATCAGCCGAATCGATCCGCGCACGTCAGATGACTCCCAAAATTTCATGATCGGCCACGCATCCATCGTTACTCATAGAGACGTCTGGAGGTCCGATTTTGTTACGGTGCGATGACCGGCGAGGCTTGGGGCAATTATCAGCGGGCGTCTTCTACAATGGACAGGGAAATTAGGACTACTAGGCCGTCTGGAGGAAGTACCATGCCACTCTCAAGTAGCGCGCTCACCGGCCCCGAAGCGGGTGAAGCGGCCTTTATCTGCGTCACTTGCGGCACCCAGTTTCCACCCAGTGCCAATCCGCCGGACGGCTGCCCGATCTGTCTCGATGATCGGCAGTACGTCGGCCACGATGGTCAGCAGTGGACAACGCTCGCCGAGATGCGCACGCATTATCACAACAACTTCTATCCGGTTGAAGCAGGCGTCACCGGCATCATCACCGAACCGAAATTCGGCATCGGCCAGCGCGCGTTTCTGATTGAAACCGACAACGGAAACATGCTCTGGGAGACCCTCACCTACCTCGATGAAACGACGATCGCGGAAATCGAGCGGCGCGGCGGTATCAAAGCGATCTCACTCTCACATCCCCATTACTACTCGACGATGAACGAATGGAGCCACGCGCTCGGCAACGTACCGATTCACCTGCCGGAGCTTGACCGGCGCTATGTTATGCGCGTCGGACCGAACATCGACTTCTGGAGCGGCGACACGCTGGAAATCATGCCTGGCCTGACGATCATCCGCTGCGCCGGTCACTTCCCCGGCGCGGCCGTGCTGCACTGGGCGGACGGAGCCAACGGCAAAGGCGCCCTCTTCTGCGGCGACACGCTCCAGGTCGTGGCTGATCGCGACTGGGTCAGCTTCATGTACAGTTATCCGAACACGATCCCGCTCGATCCCGGTTCGATCCGCCACATCATCGACGTGCTGGAGCCGTTCGACTACGACATCGTCTACGGCGCCTTCGGCGGCATCGTTCGTGGTGACGGCAAAGAAAAGGTGCGCCGCTCCGCCGAGCGCTATCTGCGGCACATTGAGGATCCGAGTTCAAACGCGGAGTAAGCAACTGGGACGCGCACTGCCTTGAGCGAGGACGCCAGACGCACACGAGGGGACGTCAGGAGTGGAGCCCAGCTTCCGCGCCCGATGCCTGATCAGGGATCATTGAGCGTAGGCCCGAACCTCGTTTGCGCCCGACACTCGTTCGACAGATCGTTGGGCCTGGATCCGAATGTTGGTGACGCGGGAGACAAGGCAGGGGAGCGGAGTACACGACCGTGAACCTGGGCCTCATCCGGCGTCCGCCCCGGGGGCGAAATGCAGGATCCTGACCGGATGCCGGCCGCACCCCGCCCGGGGAGCGGATTGTGGGATCCCGACCGGTTGCCGCCCGCGGCCCGCCCGGAAACGAAATGCGGAACCC
>CALAGB010000421.1 GCA_937891245.1 uncultured Thermomicrobiales bacterium
GTGATGATTGAAATGCGAACTCGAACTGCCTGACAACTTTCGCCGTCTGGGTGGAAGTGGATGACGAGCTCCGCCATTTCGATGCACGAGAAAGGTAGGCCGGCACGATGTCGAACGATCCCGGAGGAAGAGCGAGCCGCGCCCGCGAACAAACGACGCGCGTACGTGAACGTTACAACGCGATGGCCAGCACATACGACCAAAAGATCAGTGTCATGGAGTGGCTGTTGTTTGGAGATGGGCGGCGATGGGTCTGCTCTCAGGCATATGGAGACGTGCTCGAAATAGCGGTTGGTACGGGCCGGAACTTGCCCTTCTATCCCACGGATATCCGGTTGACGGGCATTGAACTTAGCCCTGCGATGCTGGCGCTTGCCCAGCGTCGTGCGAGGGAGATCGGTCGTGATGCAAACTTGCGCCTCGGCGACGGACAAGCCCTCGACTTCCCTGACAGGTCGTTTGATTCTGTCGTGTGCACGCTTGCCCTTTGTACGATTCCGGATGATCGTCTGGCGGTTGAGGAGATCGCTCGAGTGTTACGCCCCACCGGTCGCTTCGTTGCCATGGAACATGTTCGTAGCTCGTTACTACCCGTGCGTCTGCTCCAGCGCCTGCTAGATCCGCTCGCGATGCGCTTCGAGACAGATCATCTCCTGCGCGAACCACTCCGTCACGTCGAGGCAATAGGTTTTGAGGTCGAGTGTGTTGAGCGGAGCAAATGGGGCATCGTCGAACGAATCGTGGCCCGCAAGCCGGCCGATCCTGACGCGATTGAATCACCCAGTGACCCTATTGCCGCAAAAGATTAGGGAGATTTTATGAAGGTGCAGCCACCCGAGGTGGACTCCAATTTCGTGAGAGAACAACTAAGCGAGGTGAGGGAGGCTTACCCAGAGCAATTCGCCTACCTGCGCCAACGCGATGCCATACTGCGCCGTACACTGTTGTGGATTCCCCATCCAAACGACCCTGAAGCCTATATGGGCATGGACCGGCTGGAGCACCTCCTGGACGACCTTCGCCGCCTACCGCCGGGCATCGTGGACCTCGCCCGAGAGTAAGGTACCAGTGTGTTCGCCCACACCGGTTTCACGTACCATGCTGTTAGCATCCACCAAACCAGGGCCGTGCTGTTATGGTTCGCCATGGTTGCCGCCGCTCCACCTTGCCACTCGGCATCCGCATCCGTGGCATGCATCTTGGTCGACGTTTTCAGCGCGAAAACGCTGTTCGAGGCGCGATTGAGCGGAAGTGTGCTTGATGCTTATCCCCGTTACGCTCCGTTGGAGCGCGGCCGCGGAGTCCATCGTATGAGGAGAGAAGGCGTTGCGGCGACAGGAGGGTAGATCAGTGACCCCGCCGCTCGTGCTGGTGGTCGACGACGAACAGCCGCTCGTTGACCTCGTTGCCAGCTACCTTCGGCGAGAAGGCTACCAGGTGCTTTGCGCCTACGATGGACTGACGGCGTTGGAATTGGCTGAACGCGAGCTGCCCGACGTTATCGTCCTCGATCTGATGCTGCCGGAGCTCGACGGTCTGGAGGTGTGCCGCCAGATTCGAGCCCTTGCCGACCCATACGTCATCATGTTGACCGCGCGGGTTGAGGAGACCGACAAGCTCATCGGCCTCGCGGTTGGAGCAGACGACTATCTGACCAAACCCTTTTCCCCTCGCGAGCTTGTCGCCCGGGTTAAGGCGATGCTCCGCCGACCGCATAGCAGTCGGCCAATGTCCATGCAGGCCTCTTCCGCCTCTCGCCAGTTTCAGGATCTGACGATCGACATCAACGCGCACGAGGTGCGGTCCGGTGAAACGGAGTTGGTCCTAACGCCATTAGAATTTGAGTTGGTGCGCCTGCTTTCGGACCATCCCAGGCGAGTCTTTACTCGCGGCCAACTGCTTGAGCAGCTATGGGGGGATGACTTTTACGGTGACGAGCACGTGGTCGACGTCCACATCTCGAACCTCCGGCGCAAGCTCGAGCCCAACCCAGCCGTACCCCGCTATATCGAGACGGTCCGTGGCGTTGGATATCGCTGGGGTCCGTCGTCGTGAAGACCGTTGGGTCGCGCCGTCTCAGCACTTCGCTCCACCGCTTACAGGGGAGCCTCCGAGCCAAGTTCCTCCTGTCCTATCTCCTGGTTGTCGCCGTGGGTGCCCTGACGGTCAGCGCGGCGATCCTCATCAGCGGGCCGACCCTGATCGGTCATGTGGTGGATCGGTCTCATGGTTTTTCCGGGGATGCCGCGCAGACCGAGGCCGCGCGACAGGCATTGGTTGCGTCAGTCGTAAACATGATGCTCATTGCGGCCACCGGTGCCAGTGCAGTGGCAGCATTCGCGGCGATCCTCACCGCCGTCGCGGTAAGTCGTCACCTCACCGCTCCAATCCACAGTCTTATCCGATCGTCCCGGTTATTGGCAGCTGGCCACTACACAACTCGGGTCACGGTAGCGGCACAAGACGAGGTTGGAGAACTCGCCGCGACCTTCAATGCCCTCGCGGAGACGCTGGAGACGACTGAGGAACGCCGGCTGAAACTGATTGGCGATGTGGCCCACGAGTTGCGTACGCCGCTCGCAACGTTGCAAGGGAACGTCGAAGGACTCCTGGATGGAGTGGTGACGCCTTCGGTTACACTCTGGACTCAACTGCTCAGTGACGCCGGACGGATGCGTCACCTGATCGACGATCTGCAAGAGTTGTCACGCGCTGAGGCGCGTCAGTTGCCGATTCGCTGCATGAAGCTTGATCCTGCCCCACTGATGAGCCTCGCCGTCGACCGATTTGGCCAACAGTTTGACGACGCCGGCATCACGCTGGTACTCGATCGCCCACCGACGCTCCCGCCAGTGTTCGCGGATCCCGAACGGGTGACGCAGATTCTGTCCAACTTGCTTGGCAATGCGTTGCGCTATACACCGACCGGCGGAACCGTAAAGCTCAGCGCGCGCAGCCAACACGAAGAGGTGGCCTTCGCGATTTCCGACACCGGTATTGGTATCGCTGCTGAACATCTGCCCCACCTCTTTGAGCGCTTCTACCGCGTCGACCGATCGCGGTCGCGTGCCCGCGGCGGGAGCGGCATCGGTCTGACGATCGCGCGGGCACTCGTTGAAGCTCAACAGGGAGCGATCAACGTCGA
The DNA here is from genome assembly GCA_937891245.1 of uncultured Thermomicrobiales bacterium. GTDB lineage: Bacteria > Chloroflexota > Chloroflexia > Thermomicrobiales > Thermomicrobiaceae > CALAGB01. Next base: position 3,146 of record CALAGB010000421.1, read on the forward strand.
GAGTCTTGGACCGGGCCACGGCGCTACGGTCACATTCACGCTTCCAAGAACTACGCCATCTTGATCAAACCTTGATCGTTCTGGAGCAGGCGCCTTGAGGAACGGTAGCTACACTATCGTCATAGCCCAATTTTGAGTACGCGCAGAAAGCGCGCGCGCCACAGGAAGGAGCAATCATGGGCATGATGGGTGGGTGTTCAGCTGGTTGGAGTTGGGGCTGGGGCCTGGTAGGGATACTCGGGATGATCGCGTTTTGGGTCGGAATCATTGTTGTAATCGCGCTAATCGTCCGAAGCTTCGGCCGAGGCGCTCAGTCTTCGGTCACACTTCCGCGCCAACCGGAAGACCATGCGCTCTCCGTGCTCCGCGAGCGCTACGCGCGTGGCGAGATGGATCACGAGGAATACGAAGCGCGACGACTCCGGCTTACGGACGATTGGATCCTCAGGTCATGAACGACGACCCGATTGCCGGACGATAGGCGGAAGCCAGATCGAACTCCTGATTGGAGTGAAAGCCAATGAGTTTCACTCCTGCGGCTTGGTCGCTTGCACCGTGACCACGGTCGCGGCAAGGTTCCCGGTACGGGCGTTGCGCTCGCGATGCATGACCTCGACGCTAAACCCGGCTTCCTTGAAAAGGGCGATGAACACTGCCTCCGGCAGCGCACCGCCTATTCATCTGAACCAGTCGTCTAATGTTGCCCGATCTCGATCGGCCACCGCTTGGTTGAGCACGATCTCCGCGGCGATGAGGCGTCCGCCCGGGCGAAGCACGCGCCACACCTCCCGCACCGCCCTCGCCTTCTCGGGGGAGAGATTGAACACGCCGTTTGCCTGAGCCGCATCCACGACCGCGTCGGCGATGGGCAACCTCTCAATCGGCGCTAGCCCGACCTGAATGTTCGTCACGCGCGCGGCAGCCGCGTTGGTCCGGGCGAGCACCACCATCTCGGCAGAGTAATCCACCGCGTACACATGCCCGGTCGGACCGACCGCTTCAGCCGCTAGGAGGGCGTCCAGACCCGCGCCACACCCGAGGTCCAGAACCGTATTGCCTGGTTGGGGCGCGGTGAGGCCGTGAAAGTAGGTGACTCCGGCAAAGGACCGCACCGCCGCCGCAGGCAGGTGGGCCAGTAAGGCGGGCG
>CALAGB010000422.1 GCA_937891245.1 uncultured Thermomicrobiales bacterium
ATCCGGAAAAGATGGAGTCGTTCATGCACGGAGCCGCCGAACTCGGTGATGCACGCAAGCGGATTCTCGTGCTCGGTTCGCTCGACGGCCATGACTACTTGACCGTTGCCGGCATCATCGCTCCACTGGCAGACGAAGTGATCGTCACCGCGCCGAGCGCCCAGGAGCGCTCCAGCGGTTCGACCGAAGCGATCGCGGAGGTTGTGCGCCGCAGCGGCAAACCGGTTGTGGTGATCGATGAGCCGCTCGCGGCGATCGACACCGCGCTCCAACGAGCCGACCCGTCCGATCACGTTCTCGTCACCGGCTCGCTCTACCTCGTCGGTGCCGTTCGCGAGCGCTGGTACCCGAGCGAAGCAATTGTGTTGCAGGAGACGTGCTGGCCGACGACGTGAGCCGAAGCGGCCCTCACCCCCGGCCGGTCTCCTACGCCGCTTCTTGGCGGTCAAGCCCGAGTTCGGTCGCATGGGCCTTCATCGCGTTGAGAACGACGAGGATGTGATCGTCGAGCGTCATACCGATTTCGGCGGCGGCGTGCTCGACCTCGGCGCGATTAACGGGTGCCGCGAACTCCTTGGTCTTCCATTTCTTGCGCACGCTCTTCAGTTCGACGTCGAGAATGCTCTTGCTCGGTCGAACGAGCGCCACGGCAACGAGGAAGCCGGTCAGTTCATCGACGGCGACCAGGGTTTTTTCCAGCATCGATTCGGGCGCGACGCCGGTGATATCGGCCGCATGGCTCAACATGGCGTGGCTGACTTCGGCCGGATAGCCGAGTTCGTCGAGCAGGCGCGCGCCGACGATCGGATGACCTTCGACACTGACGTCGGGATTCTCTTCATAATCGAAATCATGAAGGAGCCCGGCGATGCCCCAGAGTTCGGCGTTTTCGCCGAACTGCTCGGCGTAGGCGCGCATGGCGTATTCCGAGGCGAGCATGTGGCGAAGCAGGTGCGGTTGCGTCGTATGTTCGTGGACCAGCGCCAGGGCGTCTGCGTATTCCATTGCACCTCCCAGAGGATGGTTGACCCGGTGATCGACGGCATGCCTCGATCGCGTCATATGACGGCGTGATGACCGATTGAGCAGCCATCGTCCATCTTACCGGATCGGTGCGGGAGTCGGTCAAGCGGGTGATTACCGCTGGGGCGGGCGCCGCTGGGTGTCGTTGGACTGCAACATCGCGCCGATCACGCGGCCAAGCTTGACGGCATTCGCGTTGGTTGGTTTGGCCGCTGGGCGCTTCGCCGGTGCGGGTGCGCTCGCTTTAGCCGCCGGCCGCTTGGTCGCAGGCGGTGTGCTGGGCTGGGTCGTCGTCTGGGCCGGACGCGGCTTGGTTGGTGTCGTAGCGCGTTTCACCGGCGCGGCTTTCTTTGGCGGAGCGGCAATCGCACGCGCCGCGCGGAACCAACGACTGTTTGTGAGCGGATTGTTGACCGGTTCGAGATGCCCGCCGCGCCGTTTCCAGAGATAGCGGCTGATCCACATGCCGATAAAACCGGTGATGACGGCAACGAGCGCCGTTGGGTCGTCCGGATTGGCGCTGACGAGATTACTCCCGCCGTAGTGCAACAGGAGGAGCACGCCGGTCCCGACGAGATAGCCGACCGCCCAGGAAGCTGTTTCGCTAAACGCCTGCCCGACGCGACGGCAGCTTCTCCAGGAGACAAAAAAGATCAACGGCATGATAAGCCACACGGGAGCCTCACAATAATGCTGGCTTGAAATCGGTTCAAGTAAAGCCGACTCAACAACGATGGCGTCGTATCCAGAGCGGTTGCCCAATTGTATCGTACGACGGCGTTCGTCAACCGGTCGGTGATCGCGGCGCCGGAGCAGGTAAAATTGCGAAGAAGATATGGAATCGGACCCGCGTTTCAATCGTCTGGCAGTTTCTCCGATCATGGCACACACTCCGGCATCTCAGTCAAACGACCCAGCGCAGTCGACGGTGCAGGGGGTGGTCGAGCGCATCACCTACCAGAACTCGACCAGCGGCTACACCGTGCTCAAGCTGAAGACGCCGCGTGGCGCCGAGATCGCGGCAGTCGGCCAGCTGGGCGGTGTCAATCCGGGTGAGCGCATTCAGCTCGAAGGCGTCTGGGCGAGTCACCCGCAACATGGCCGCCAGTTCCGTGTTACAGGCTTCCGCACCGTGCTTCCCGCTACCGTTGAAGGCATTCGGAAATACCTCGGTTCCGGCCTGATTCGCGGGGTTGGGCCGGTGACGGCCCGCCGCATCGTCGAGCATTTCGGTGCCGAGGCACTGGAAGTGATCGATGAGGAGCCGGAGCGCCTGCGTGAGGTTCACGGTCTCGGTGCGAAGCGCGCGGAATCGATCAGCGCCGCCTGGCTCGAACAACGTGCCATCAAGGATGTGATGGTCTGCCTGCAGAGCCTTGGGGTGCACACCGGCCATGCCGTGCGCCTCTATCGGCAGTACGGGGACGAAGCGGTCGAGATCGTGCGCACCGATCCGTACCGGCTGGCTCGCGATATCTGGGGGATCGGTTTCAAGACAGCCGATTCGATCGGTGCGGCGCTCGGTATTCCGTCCGATGCGCCACAACGGCTGGCCGCCGGTCTGCGTCATACCCTCTCGACGGCGGCTGACGACAACGGCCATATCTACCTGCCGCGCCGGCTCTTGATCGATTCCGCCGCGCAGCTCCTCGACTCTGACGCCGCCAAGATCGAGGACGCGTTGCCGCTCCTCTTTGAAGCGCGTGACGTCTTTGTCGAAATTCAGGATGACGAGGAAGCGATCTACCTCGCGCCGCTTGGCGGCTCGGAGATCGGCGCGGCTCAGCGCGTTGCGCGCCTGATGCAATCCGAATTCGACCGCCTGGACGTCTTTCAGACGGTCGATTGGGAGGCCGCGCTGCGCTGGCTCGCCGAAGATCAGGGGGTGCCGCCGCTCGCCGAGCGTCAGGTCGACGCCGTCAAGCTGGCGCTCACCCATCGCGTCACCGTCCTGACCGGTGGACCGGGCACCGGCAAAAGTACGACCGTCCGCTCGATCGTGACGCTGGCGCGCGCCAAACGAGCCGTCGTTATTCTGGCGGCCCCGACGGGGCGCGCCGCCAAACGGCTGAGCGAAATTACGGGACACCCGGCCATGACGATCCATCGCCTGCTCAAGCTCCAGCCGGGCGGTTCAGCCGCCTTCGACGAGCACAATCCGCTCGATGCCGACCTGATCGTCGTCGATGAAACCTCGATGCTCGATATCTACCTCTTCAACACGTTGATGCGCGCCCTTCCGGCCGGTGGACACCTGCTGCTGGTCGGTGACGCTGATCAGTTGCCGTCGGTCGGCCCGGGAAACGTCTTGCGCGATCTGATTGCGAGCGACGTCGTGCCGCTGGTACGACTCGATGCGGTCTTTCGTCAGGCGGAGGAAAGCGCCATCATTCGCAATGCGCACCGCATCAACCATGGTGAGATGCCACAGACCGGCCGGCACATTCGCGATTTCGCGCTGCTGCGCGTGCCCGACGAGCCGAACCCCGGCGAGACGGCGGCCGAGCTGGTGCAAGATCTTGTCAAACGCCGCCTGCCGCAGGCCTACGACCTGGCCCCCGATCAGATTCAGGTGCTCTGTCCGATGAACGGCGGGCCGGCCGGAACCCGCCGCCTGAACGAATTGCTCCAGGAGGCGCTCAATCCGCTGGAACCGGGGCGACCGGAGGCGCGCGTCGCCGGGCGACTCTATCGCGTTGGCGATCGGATCATCGCCCTCCGCAATAACTACCAGTTGGAGATCTTTAATGGTGATCTCGCCACGGTACGTGCGCTGAACGCGGTCGATCAGCTCATGCTACTGGAATTGGATGATGGGCGCCTGCTGGCGGTGCCGTTCGCTCAACTCGACGAGTTCACGCATGCCTTCGCCATCTCGGTGCATCGAGCGCAAGGCTCCGAGTTCCGTGCCGTCGTCGTGCCGGTGCTCATGTCGAACTACGTCATGCTGCAGCGCAACTTGATCTACACGGCCGTCACGCGTGCCCGCGAGTTGGTCGTACTCGTGGCGCAGCCGAAGGCGGTAGCCATCGCCATCCGCAACGACCGCATCTCCCAGCGTTACACCTCGCTCGCCCGCAGGTTGCAAGGATTGTTGCCGCCCGAACGCCGCCTCGAATCGTAGGGGGTGTGCTCCTACGGTCACCGGAACGGTGGCGATCGGCGGGGCGATTCATGAATCGCCCCTACGGACGAGGGGTGGAATCGATACGGAAGGTGAGGCCGCGGTAGCTGTCGGCCCTGACGTCGTCGCAGATCTGGCGATAGGTGCCG
>CALAGB010000423.1 GCA_937891245.1 uncultured Thermomicrobiales bacterium
ACTGGCGGCCGAACGTGCCAGCACCGCCGGTGTGCGCAGCGGGAGGTTGAGCACATTGGCCGCGATGCGGATGCGCTCGGTCTGACCGGCGACCCAGGACATGAGCGTCCAGGTATCGAGATACGCTGTCTGGTAGGGGTGGTCCTGAAAGGTGACGAGGTCGAAGCCAAGCGCTTCGCTGCGTTTCGCCAGCGCGACGACATCCTCCGGCGCGCCCGCATTCGGGGTAATGAACGTTCCGAATTCCAATTGATGACCGTAGTTCAAAACAACACTCCTCAAGGTTGATCCGTCAACCATTGTAGCATATTGGTTGACACATCAACTATACTGAGGGCATGGTGAATCACGTTCTCACTCCAGCACAAGCCGCGGCCTGGTCGAGCTACCAGCGCATGCGCGTGCGCCTGGCGGAGCGGCTCAACCGCGAGTTGTCCCGTGAAACCGGCCTGTCGGAGGCCGATTTCGAAATCCTGGTCGCGCTCATCGACGCGCCGGACGACACCGTCCGCGCGCTGGCGCTGCGATGCGGCCTGGAATGGGAAAAGAGCCGGCTGTCACACCAGCTGCGGCGGATGGAAAAGCGCGGGCTTGTGCGGCGGGAAGTCTGTGCCGAAGATAACCGAAGCACCGTCATCCGCGTCACCGATGCCGGACGACGACTGGCGGAAGAGGCCAAGCGACAGCACGAGCAAGCGGTGCTCGCCGTTGTCTGCGACGCGCTGACGCCGGAACAGGTACAGGCCCTCGGCTGCATCGCGGACGCCGTTCTGTCCCGGCTGGACGAACCGCCCCGCTCCTGACGCATCTGCCTCGAAAACACCCTGCACAAACGGCCGTTAACTCTGGTACCCTCGATAGGTTGCTCGCGAATCATCGACAGTAGCGAGCAGGCGGCCCCTGGCGAAAACCGCGTACGTTCGCGGTGACAATCTGGCATAATCATGTTGGCCGCGCTATGACTAGGTCGAATACGAACGTGCGTTCTATATTCTGGTACACTGATCAGCACGAATGAAGCGCGTCATCAGGGCAGCGGGGATTACGGAATGGCAACAGCGACGGCAGCTCGAACAGCGGCATATACCGGCGCCGACATCCGTGTGCTGGAGGGGATCGAGGCGATCCGCACCCGGCCGGGGATGTATATCGGTTCGACCGGCAGTACCGGCCTGCATCACCTCATCTGGGAGGCGCTCGACAACGCCACCGACGAGGCGATCGCCGGCTATGGCAAGCACGTCTGGATCGAGATCGACGGCGACGGCTGGGTAACCGTGCGCGATGAGGCGCGCGGCATGCCGTTCGATCCGAAGAAGATCAACGGCAAGACGCTGCCGACGGCGACGATTATCCTGACGGTGCCGCATTCGGGCGGGAAGTTCGAAGAGGGTGTCTACAAGACGGCCGGCGGCTTGCATGGCGTCGGTTCCACTGTGATCAACGCGCTCTCGGAGCAGCTTGAACTGACGATCTGGCGTGACGGCCAGCAGTTCTTCCAGACGTTCACGCGGGGTGTGCCGGGCAAGCACATGATCACAAAGTGCGACAAGAAGCAGCACGGCACACAGATTCGCTGGCTCTTCGACCGCACGATTTTCGCCGATCCGACCCTCGGCTACCAGCGCGATGTCGTTGAAAGCCGCCTGCGTGCCGCCGCCTATCTCAATCGCGGCATCGCCTATCACCTGAAAATCTGGGATGACGACGCGGCGAAGATGGATGAGCAGACGTTCTTCTCCGAGCGCGGGCTGGTCGATTACGTCGAAGAGCTGCGCCCGCTCGATCGCGAAAGCGTGCCACTCTTCAAGGAGCCGGTCGCGGCGACGGATGAGCGCGACGACATGCTCATCGAAGTCGCCATCCAGCCGAATCGCGGTGAGCGCACGCGTATCGTCTCCTTCGCTAACGGCGTGCGCACGATCGAGGGCGGCACCCATGAGAGCGGCTTTCAGGCGGCGCTGACCAAGGTGCTCAACGATCAGGCGATCCGTCTCGGCGTCACCAAGAAGCGCGAATTCGACGCCGATCTCGTGCGGGCCGGACTCGTCGCGGCGATCTCGGTCAAGCTGACCAACCCACAGTTCGAGGGACAGACGAAGAACCGTCTGACGAACAGCGGAGTCGACGGCGTCGTCCGCTCGCTCGTTGGTGAATCACTCACCCGCTGGTGCGAAGCCAACGACGCGGCCACCCGCGACTGGGTGAAGACGCTCGATCAGCGCCGTAAAGCGCGTGATGCCGCCAAAGCGGCTGCCAGCTTGGTGATGAACGGCAAGAGCAAGCGAAACGGGCACATCATCGATGTGTCGATCTCGGAAAAATTCATCCCCTGCCATACCAAAGATCCGAAGCGTGCCGAACTGTATATCGTCGAGGGCGACAGCGCCGGTGGTTCGGCCAGCCAGGGGCGGTATTCCGAGTATCAGGCGATCCTGAAGCTGCGCGGCAAGCCGCTCAACGTCGCGCGCGCCAACATCGAGCGCATCGCCAAGAACGAAGAGATCCGCACGCTCTTGCAGGTGATCGGCACCGGCTCGCGCCAGGTCTTCGATATCAGCCGGCTGCGCTTCGGCAAGATCATCATCATGACCGATGCCGATGTCGATGGCATGCACATTCAGGCGCTGTTGCTGACGCTCTTCCATCAGGAGCTACCGCGATTGATCGACGATGGGCATGTCTACGTCGCCGCGCCGCCACTCTATTCGGTCAAGCAGAACGGAAAGTTGATCTGGCTGCGTGATGACGAAGCGCTACGCGAGTGGCAGAAGAGTCACAAGGGCAACTTCGAGATCAAGCGCTACAAGGGGCTCGGTGAAATGAACCCGCGCGAGTTGCGCGAAACAACGATGGACCCCGAGCGGCGCCGGCTCAAGCTGGTGACGATCGAGGACGCGGCGCTCTCGGAGAAGCTCGTCTTCAACCTGATGGAAGACACCAACGCCGAAGGCCGCCGCACCTTCCTGGCGCAGCGGGCGAGGAAATATACGGATATTGATGTGTAGGGCGGGTGGCCCTCACCGAGAACAGGGTACGACATGGCAACGACCGTTCTAACCAATGGCAATGGGCATCGCGAGGAGATCGAAACTGAGGAGTTTTCGAGTCTCTTTGAGGATGCCTTCGTGCAGTACGCCCTCTCGGTCGTCACCAGCCGCGCCCTGCCCGATGCGCGTGACGGCCTGAAGCCGGTGCAGCGGCGCATCCTCGCCTGCATGTTCGAAAACGGCTACCGTTCCACGCGCCCGACCGTCAAGAGCGCCTCGATTGTCGGTGATGTGCTCAAGTCGTATCACCCGCACGGCGATGGCGCGGTCTACGATGCCGCCGTGCGCATGGCGCAGCCGTTCACGATGCGCTATCCGCTGATCGAGGGCCAGGGGAATTTCGGCTCGGTCGACGGCGATACCGCCGCCGCCTATCGCTACACCGAGATGCGCCTGACGCCGATCGGTGAACTGCTCTTACGCGACATCGAGCAGGAGACGGTGCCCTTCGCCGAGACGTATCTACAGGATCCGAAGGTGACCCAGCCGGTCTACCTGCCGGCACGCATCCCGCCGATCTGCAATCCGGCCTCTGGCATCGCGGTCGGGCTTTCGACCGAGATCCCCTCGCACAACCTCGGTGAGTCGATTCGCGCCGCCATCGCCCTGCTCGATGAACCTGAACTGCCGCTGGAGAAGTTGCTCAAGATTCTCAAGGGGCCGGATTTCCCGAGCGGTGGCCGCGTCATCGGCATGGACGGCATCCGCGACTACTTCGAGACGGGCAAAGGGCGCGTTATCGTGCGCGGTGAGGTGCGACTGGAAGAGGAGTTGCGCCAGCGCAATCTGGTCGTCACCGAGATTCCGCCGGTTTCGCGGGCGCGGCTCGTCAAGTCGATGATCAACGCGGTCAACGACGGTAAGGTGAAGGGCGTCACCGACATCCGCAACGAGTCGGATGAAGAAAAGGGGACGCGCGTCGTCATCGAACTGGAACGCGGCGCGACCCCCGAAGTCGTGCTCAACCAGCTCTACAAGTTCAGCGACCTCGAGACCTCGGTGCCGGTCAATATGGTCTTCCTTTTCGGCGATCCGGGACAACCGGCGCGCCAGCCACGCCAGACCGGCATTATCGATCTGCTGAAGTACTGGAACCGGCATCAGATCGATGTCATCACCAAGCGCGCGCAGTATCAACTGCGCAAGGCACGCGAGCGGCTGCACGTCGTCGAAGGGCTCATCATCGGCGCCGCCAACGCCGACGAGATCGTTAAGATCTTCCAGGCGGCGCGCGACCGGAACGTCGCGAAAGAACAGATCAAGGTTAAGTACAGCCTGAGCGATATCCAGGCCGACGTCATCGCCAACATGACGCTGGCGCAGGTGACGAAGCTCGACGCTTCCAAGTATGCCCAGGAAAAGAAGGAACTGACCAAAACGATCCGTGATCTCGAAGCGCTGCTTAAGAGCGAGGCGAAGAAGGTCGAGCTGCTCAAGGACGAGCTCACCGCCATCGTCAACGAGCATGGCGACGCGCGCCGCACGCACATCGACACCTCGGATGGGCAGATCGAGGTTGTCGCCAGCCTGGTCGAAGAGAAGCACGTGCTGATGGTCGTCTCCGAGGCGGGCCGCGTCAAAGCAGTCCCGGAGAACGCCTTCCGCCGCAGCCGGGCGACGAAGTCGGCCAGGGGCGACGGCATGAAGGCGATCGTGCCCGCTTCGACACTCGATTACCTGCTGGTGCTGACAGAGCAGGGCCGCGTCTATATGGCCAAGGGGCATGAAGTGCCGGAGGGCACCCGCGCGACCGGCGGCGAACCGGCCCAGCGCGTCTTCAGCCTTAAGCCGGATGAGACGCTGGCCGCACTGCTGCCGACCGACGACCTGCACGAGAACCGCCACGTCGTCTGGTTCACCGCCAACGGCAAGGTGAAGCGCACGGCGCTTTCGGAATACCGCTCAATCAACGCCGCCGGGCTCAACGACATGAAGTTGCTTGGCGATGACACGGTCGTCGCGGCCACATTGATCGATGACAACGCCGATGGCGACTTCGTCGTCGTCACGAGTGACGCCCAGGCGCTCCGCTTCCCGTCGGATGAAGTGCGCGCCACCGGCCGCGACGGCCAGGGCGTCAACGCCGTCGCGCTTAAAGCAGGCGCGACGGTCGTCGGCGCACTCTTCGCCGCCAGCAACACCGCCGAGGACCTGATCGTCATCAGCGCCCAGGGCATGGGCAAACGGACCGCGCTCAAAGAGTTCCCGTTGCGTCACCGCGCCGGCGGTGGTGTGACCGCCATCACGCTCGCCAAGAACGACCAGCTCGCGGTGGCGACGCTCGCCGGCCCTAAGGATGACCTCATCCTCGCCTCGGCGACCGGGGCCTCGGCCCAGCTCGCCCTCAAGACGATGCGCCGCCAGGGCCGTGCCACCAAGGGCAGCCAACTCCTGGCCGTTGAGCCTGGCGATCGGGTCACGACCGTCGCGCGGTTGGGCGATGGGTAAAGGGGTGTAAGGAACAGGTTCGCAGCGGCTCAAGTATCCTTGAACCATTGGTAACCGTGCATTCACGATGGAGTTCGGTCATGCGTCGTGACGATGTCCTGCATCAATTGGCCGCTCACCAAACCGAGATCACCTCATTTGGCGTCAAGACGTTATTTCTCTTTGGCTCGGTCGCGCGCGATGAAGCACGGCCCGACAGCGATATCGATCTGCTCGTCGAATTCGACCCGCCGGTAGGGTTGTTCAGCGTCGTCCGATTTCGCATGTTTCTCGAAGAAATCCTCGCACATCGCGTCGATCTCGTGCTGCATGACGCGGTAAAGCCCCAAATCCGCGAGCGCATCTCAAAGGAGTTGATCCATGCCGCCTAGAGATGCTCGCGTACGAAATCAGCCCGATCGCCATCAAACCTACTCTTGCCACTCCACCTCGTCATCGAGCGGGGCGATCGGTCGGGTTAGACGGCGGTAGGGGTAGCTGAAGAGGTCGGCGGAGACGAGGCCGGGGGTGTCGACGCGGATAATCTCGTGGGCGATCGGCTCGAAACCGGCGCGGAAGTGATTGCTCGATTTGAGCGCCACGATCTTGTAACGCATGACGTCGATGCCGTGGAGCAGGAAGACTTCGGCATCCAGCGTTTGCGACTTCCCCTGTGAGTAGACGAGCACGTCCACGCCGCCGATGACGAGTCGTGCCATCTTGCCCAGGTCGACCTGGGCGCCACGTCCGACCGGCGACTGCTGGATGAAGCGGCCATCGGTCAATGCCGTGATGTAGGCAGGCATGCGAATCGGTTCGCCGTGCAACGGGTCGATCTTGCCACCAAGCGCAACGTCGATCGTCCGGCCGGCTCCCGCTGCGTGTGCCTGGGCGGCGGTTTCCGGATCGAAGATCGAGCCGTAACAGGCGTCGCTCAGCCCGGCTTCGATCATAGCGCGCAGCAGATGGGTGCCGTCGCCGGGGCCACCACCACCTGGATTGTCGGATGCTTCATTGAGGACAACCGGCTTTCCGGGGGCCGCGGTCACCAGGCGACACGCCTCGGCCGGTGGTGCTGGTTCTACGCGAAAGGCGTCGCGCAGTTCCCAGACCATGCGTGCAACGTCTTCGCTCACTTTGCGGGCGAGCGCCGGATCGTTGTCGGTCATGGCGAGGACGCTGACACCGGCGATCGGAATGT
>CALAGB010000424.1 GCA_937891245.1 uncultured Thermomicrobiales bacterium
CGAATAGTGCGCTGGCATCTCATCCGTCCTTCGCCGTGGACAAGCGTGACCTCACCCTGCCGTTTGTGAGTTGCCGAAAGGACTGACGGACTCGGCTAATCTCGTCTTGCGCGTGTGGCGCCATCATCTCTCCGCGATGAATACGAGCAGCGAGATGACGCAAGGCGCGACCGGCCGGGCTACGCCGATCGAGGACCAGCAGTTGTTGCGTCGCGAGCGCCCGTTGCACATGGGGATAGTCGAACGGAATAACTGCCGTTGCCGGTACCCCCAGAGCCCACTCGATCTCTGGAATCCGGTGGTGATGGTGACAATCGTGGCGGTTGATGACGAGAGCGAGGGAGGCAGGATCGACCCGTACCGCCACGAACAACACGTCGTCAGCGCGCCATAGCACGCTTCGATGCAACTGTGCGCCCGTGCCGATGAGGCCGGCACCGATGTCGACGATCACGTACTGATATCGGCGCAGGAGGTGGTCGATCAGTCGCTCGAAGAACTCTGAGGAGACTGTCGACTTCGTTGCGGATGTCGGCACGCCACAGATGAGCGAGCACGTGGACGCGGAGGTGGACAGCGGCTGCATCTCACGCGCTAGAGCATCGTCCAACTCCGCGACTGTGGCAGTGTCGACCTGGGCGAGTACCGAGAGATTACGGGTTGGGTCAGCATCTACACGGGCCGCAATACTCGGCCCACATAGATCGGCATCTATGATGACCGTTGACGCGTTTGCTCCAAGTGTTGCTGCGAGGTTGAGTGCCACCGTGGTACGACCTGGGCTCCCAGGCCCACCTGCCACGACGATAACCCGACCTGTTCGCTGGTCGACTATGGGAGCGGCTGGCGTAGCGGGAAGAGATCGATTTCGGTGGGAGGACGCGTGACGAGTCCGCACCTGACGAGAGGAGAATGCTTCGACAACTGCCTGTCGGATCAAGCCCGCGTCCGAATCCCACGGCAGTGCCGGTCCCAGAATCTCCGGCCACGGTGACTCATCATTCAGTTCAGCCAGGAGCACGACCGGAATCGGGCTTCGTGACAATTCCATCGCGGTCATGCGATTCAAACGGTGCAGCGTGTTGCCGACGAGGACCACGTCGACTTCGCCAAGTCGGACGAGTGACAAGAGTTGATCAACTGACAGGCAGCGATCGACGATGACGAGGGAGCCGTTCTCGCCCAGTGTCGACAGAAGCGCCCGCTCACGTTCGGCGTCGCCCAAACCGATCGCCAATCTGAGCACCGGCAATTCGGCCGGGCCCGATGTGTAATCCGGATGCCTGTCAATTTCCGCCATTGCTCTGACCTTCCGCCCCCGGTAACAGCGCGACATCAAGCTTGCCGGCCCACTTCGCTTGCGCCAGACGAATCGCTTCGTCGCGTGTGACACTGAGGGTCAACCAGTTGATTTGACCGGTGTTTCCGGCGGCGTCTGATGTGCCATTCGACGGCGACGTGTTGATGACGGTGGTTGATGGTGCGTAGCCGACGTCGTAGGCGGATGCTTGTGGCAGCACGACGCTGGTCTTCGCGTCCGGCTGACCATCGTTGGTGGTCAGTAGCACCTGCACTACGTCTCCTGGCTTGATCGCACCGCCGCTTGCCGTTTCAGGGCTGACCGGAATTGTCAGGGTAACGTGATCTGGCGCAAGCCATGGATGGGTCGACAGTTGAGAGCGGGCGAGCAGTTCATGTGTGTGTACCGGGTCGGCGAGTTGTCGACCGACGACATTATTGAGTTCCTGGGCCGGTACAACCGCTTGGAAGATGGCATCGTCAACGCGAACACGTGCGACCGCGAGATCGGCGACACTCAGCGTCGCTCCCGCTGGAAGATTCTGTGTGGCCACAAGGACCTCGCGCGTGTTCGACGACGTGCTCCAAAACGCAAGCGAGCCGACCGTCGCCACCAACATGAGGAAGATGCCGAAGACCGCACGCATATCGAGTCTGCGTGGTCGTCGCAACGCGCGAGTGGGAGCCAGGGCCTGTTCACTGACCATGCGCATGGCTCATCTCGCACAGCGAAAAATCTGGATTGGAAGGTGCTTTGTAACCGATCTGAGTTAACACGTCTCGTCTCACGTTCCTCAAACAAACTCGGACATCTGATCAACCTGAGTTAATGACTTTCGAGTTATCATAAACTGAGGTTGGAAAGATGTCAACTGCGGTGAGCCGGACTGGTCGAAGCGCTTCATTTTGGCTGGTTCTTGGCGTACAATAATGATGTGCCACATGCTGGGTGACATCTCGGGATCGTGGTGCGCGCGTTCGAGGAGATCGGCGAATCGATGAGCGGAACGGACCACGCGAAGAGGCAAACACTGGCAGCGAAGCTTGACCACCTGTTCCAAGCGGTCCATCCGCGGAACCGAAGCGAGTTCAGTTACGAGGAAGTTGCTGAGGCGATACGCGACCGCGGCGGTCCTACGATCTCCGCAACCTACATCTGGCAGCTACGCAAGGGAATACGGGATAACCCAACCAAGAAGCACTTGGAGGCGCTGTCGGATTTCTTTGGCGTCGCGCCTGCGTACTTTTTCGACGACGAAGCCGCGGCACGCATCGACGCTCAGCTCGAGCTTCTCACGGCACTTCGAGATGCGTCGGTTCGACAGTTAGCGCTTCGCGCGCACGGATTGTCTCCAGAGAGCCTTGCAACCCTCACCGACATGATCGAAAGAGTTCGGCAACTCGAGGGCTTGCCAGAGGACGATTCCGGCGATCGCCCACGGTCCGAGGACGACCGTGATGAAGTGTAATGTTCGGAAAGTGAACCGGATCGGTGAATGGATTTCCGAAAGCTCCGGCACCGATGTAAGGCTCGAATTGAGCAATTAGATTTGCCGGTACCATTCAATGCCCGAGTGTTTTGCTCGATGCTTGCAGCTAAACGGGACCGACCTATCGTGTTGCGTCCCGTCACGAGCACCGCGGGTCCCTGGGGGCTCTGGGTTGCTCTCCCTGGCACGGACCTCATCTTTTTCGAACAGGCAACGACTCCATTGCACCAAGAGCACATCATCCTCCATGAATTGTGTCACCTCGTGTGTGACCACCGAGCTCCAACCGTCGCGCCAGCAGAGGTTCACCAACTCCTCTTTCCGGATCTCCAGTCAGAAACCATCGAGCGCGTGCTACGCCGCGCGGGATACAACGTGGAAGAAGAGCGAGAAGCGGAGATGTTAGCGTCCCTGATCCTCGAGCGCGTTCCGCTTGCGGACTCCCATACGGAGTCGCCACCGAACCCAAACGACGCCGATCTGCTCGAGCGGCTCGCCTCGTCTCTTGAGACGACGTGGGAGGAGGCCGATTGACTGCTGCCGCTCTGTTCTATGGTCCGCCTGTGGTCGCCTGGGCGGCGGCCGCCTACAAACTCCCTGCGGTCCGACGAAAGCGAGCTGATCCAGGACCACGGTTCTATTGGCTCACGCTCACAACACTGGCGCTGGCGCTGACACTGCTCGTGCCGTCCATCTACGTGTCGATTGACCATGTCACGGGGGTGTCGAATCTAGCTCGGCTCCTCGGTGACGGATTCGCGCTGGTGACCGCATGGTCTGTCCAGGCATTCCTCGCCTACTTGAACTTTCCTGCACACCAGGCGAAAGCCACGGCTCGCCGTCTCGCCTATCTGCTGCTACCCACGCTCATCGCGCTCTCAGTTTTCTTTGCGTGGGTGCCGGTCGAGGAGGGTGCGCTGTCTTTTGTCCAGCGATCCGGCGATATCCCCTCGATTCTCGCTTATCGACTCGTCTTTCTCGGTTTTCTCGGTCTGGCAGCATTCAACGTTATGCGCTTCTCGTGGCACTACGCCAAGGTTGCTCCACGTCCGTCGCTCCGTGTGGGACTGCGACTCGATGCTCTCGGCGGAGTCGTGGGTCTCCTCTTCGTGACCCACGAAGGGCTCTTCGTCCTCAGCCGCGCTGCAGGAAGTGCATATCCAATTCCACAACCGGTGACGGTGTCAGGCATCCTCATCGTGTTTGGCGTACTGCTGACTGTCGGTGGTTCGACGATGCCAGCATGGGGGCCGCGCGTCGGTGTGCCGTGGCTGTATCAGAGATTTTCCGCGTATCGTTCGCTGGCACGTCTTTATCCTTTATGGTTGGCACTTTACCGAGCCACGCCAGAAATCGCGCTCCTGCCGCCACCGAATCGGCTGGTAGACATGTTGACTGTGCGCGATGTGAACTTCCGACTCTATCGCCGAGTGATCGAGATTCGGGACGGCCGGCTCGCCTTGCGGCCTTACGTTGATTCGCGAGTGGAAGGCATCGCGCGCGAATTCAGCGATGACGCCGGCCTGAGTGACGAGGAGCGTCCGGCCTTGCTCGATGCGGCCATGTTGACAGCAGCCATCCGAAGAAAAGCCGCCGGCCAGATTGATGATCACACGCCAGCGTCGTACTACATCGCCGGTGGAGACGGTATTGCCGGAGAGGTGACGGGACTCGAACGCGTCGCTAAGTGGTTTGATCGTTCTTCGTTCACGAGGGATGTGTTGGCTCAGCTGGACCAACTGGATCGCGGCAGAGCCGTGGACCTCGGCTGACCGATTGGCATCATAAAGTGATTCATGGAATGCACCAGGGTGTGACCGCGGAGTCAGCGTCTGTTGACCGCCGACTCGCTCGATTGATCACCAACGTCTTTGCACCGGCTCAGGTCGTCGGCGTCCTACTCGTTGTCGTTGCGCTCGACAGCACAAGGACGGTCTCGGCGGCAGTCGGTTGGTCCTTCCTGACCGTCGGGATCGCGGTCCTGATCCCATTTGCCTACGTGCTGAGAGGCGTACGTCGTCGTCATTTCACGGACATCCATGTCGGTCAGCGTGAGCAGCGCTCAGTTCCGATACTGATCGGTATTGGGTCAATCTTCGTGAGCCTCGCTCTGCTGATCATCCTTGGGGCACCACGAGAGCTGGTCGCGCTCGTGGCCGCGATGACGGGCGGACTGCTCGTGACACTCTTGGTAACACTTGCGTGGAAGATCTCAGTTCACGCCGCGGTCGCGAGTGGTGCTGTCGTAATTCTCGCTCTCGTCTTTGGCCCAGTCTTGCTCGCGATGGGCGTGCTTGCCGGCCTCATCTGCTGGGCACGGGTCAAATTGACCGACCATTCGGTCCCCCAGGTCGTCGCCGGAGCCGTGCTTGGTGCCGTGGTCGCGGCATCCGTCTTCACTCTAATTCGCTAACTCCATCTTCAATAACAATTGAAACCTATAGAGCCAGCAATCGTGTCAACCTCTTTTCCGCGCCGGAATGCGGAATTTCGAGCTCAACTCGTGCTTTCTGCGTGACGTGATTTTCTCACCACGTAACTCACTCTTCGTGCTCTCGCTTCACGAACCATGGTTCACCGTCGTGACTGAGTAACCCAATAGCAACCCACCTCGGCTACAGTAGATGTATTGATAAGGTTTCCTCGGCTTTGGCCAGAAAAGCCGAATGGGCTGGTCGTTGACCGCGACTCCCAAGCGGTAGAAACTCGCAACTGGGGGTTGAACAGTGGATACGATCCCCCTGCCGTACCGCTGGATCGAAAACGAGCTTGCTCTCCAGTTACGGCACGAGGCATCCGGAGTATCTTCAGACAGCGAACGGAGTTGCACAGCGGGACAGCGATAACCAAATGTGCCGGACAGCCTTTTACCGTGTCGTCGACGCGCGCATCTGCTTTCTTCCCTTCATGTGAAGGCTCTCCGCGGTGCACACGTGTTGTCGGCTGCTTCTCCAGCGCTCGCCCTGGTGCTACATTGCCGTCAGCCCCGTTCGGCTATCCCATCGGGGGCGAGTCAGGCGCTGCCCAGGATGCAAACCTGGGCGACGAAAATTAGGAGCCTGCGTCGCTGCGCCACGCCTCGCGATCGCTGATTGAGTTCCCGACTCTCGTCGAGAAGAACGACCAGATGTATGACCTCGTCATCAAGGGTGGCACGCTCGTCGACGCGCGACACGATCTGGAGGCACCCCGCGACATCGCCATCGAGGCTGGACGCGTGGCCGAGGTGGCCCCAGAAATTGCGGCCGATAAAGCGCGCGAGACCTACGACGCCACCGGGAAGCTGGTCATGCCTGGGATCGTGGATACCGAGGTTCACATTCCGAGCGGCAGCGGACCGACCACCGCTCACCGGCAACTGGCTCGTGCCGGAGTTACCACGGCGCTGGACTTCGCGGACTTTCGTGGTGTGCTCGTCGACCTGCCACAGGCTGGAGCGGGCATCACCGTCGGCG
>CALAGB010000425.1 GCA_937891245.1 uncultured Thermomicrobiales bacterium
GTAGATCTCCCAGTTGCCGTCACGATCCGACGTAAAGGCGATCTGCTTGCTGTCGGGTGAGTACGCCCAGCCGTTATCCCACGACGTGAACCCGGCCGTGATGTTGGAGAGATTGACCGGCTGCATCGTGTCGATCGAGGATCCCTGAATGTTGGCGACGTAGACATCGTGATTGCCCGAGCCGGTTGTACTACCGCCCGAGGCGTCGTGGATCGTATGCTGGCCTGGTGCCACCGACGAGAAGAAGAACTCGCTGCCATCGGGCGCGATGCGCGGTCCCCAGGAATGGCCACGTGCCGACGTGAATTTCCGTTCGTCGCTCCCATCCGGGTTCATGATGTAGATCTCAGAATCGTGCACGCCGCCACGGTGCGATGAAAAGAGAATGGCAAGCGTTTCACCCGGTGGCGCCGTTTCCGAAGCGATCGGCACGACCGCCTGCGACGCTTCGGGTGTCGCTCCGGCGCTGGGTGTCGGCACCGCGACCACGGCACTCGCGGCAGCGCTGGCGACGGCGCTGCCGTCGGCGGTTGGTGCGGTCGCGGCGCTGGAGCCCGCCGTCGACGTGCCGGCGCCGGCGACGCTTGCCACCGTTGGCGATTTCGAGTTGTCGTCCGAGCCAAAGTTGCGCAGGACGATGAAGCCGCCAAGCGCGACCACGATCGCGAGCAAGGCCAGCGCCAGCACGGCCAGGATCGGCACCATGTTGCGACCACCTGATCCGCCGGCGACTGTTCCACCCGGAGCGATCACGCCGCTCCCATCACCGCCGGCCGCCGCGAGCATCCCGGGCGGGGTGTTCGCCATCATGCCGGGGGGCGTATTGGAAATGCCGCCTCCCGAGACCGGAGCCGGCGTGGCACCGGACGGGGTGTTATCGAAGACGGTCGCGGCGGCAACCGCGGGCCGGCTGATCGTTCCTCCGGCCGCGTAGCGCGCGCGTTCGATGCCGGATCGCAGCTCCGAGACAAAATCATTGATCGTCTCGAACCGGTCGAACGGCTCCTTGGAAAGCGCCCGCATCAGCACCGTTTCGATCTCGGGTGGGAACCAGGGCACGACCGAACTCGGTGGCGGCGGCGGATCGGTGAGGTGCATGCGCATAACAGCGGCCGGCGTCGGCGCCTGAAACGGCACGCGCCCGACCATCATCTCGTAGGTGACGACCGCCAGCGAATATTGGTCGGCGGCCGGGCCGATATCGGTTACCCCGGCACTCTGCTCCGGCGCCATGTATTCGGGCGTGCCGATGATCATGCCAGCCGCGGTTAGCCCACTGGTACCGGCCAGTTTGACGACCCCGAAGTCGGTCAGGTACGCCTGGCCATCCTTGGTCAGCAACACGTTACCCGGTTTGACGTCGCGATGAACATAGCCGTGATCGTGCGCGTAGGCAAGCGCGTGGCCAACCTGCTCGACAATGGTAACGACCATGTCGGTGCGCAGGGTGGCGCCGGTCTTGTGCAGATCGGTCAAGCGATCGCGCAGGCTATCACCAACGATCAGGTCCTGAATCATGTAATACAGACCGCTGTCGACGCCGTAGTCGAGAATGCGCACGATATTCGGATGACTCAAGCGGGCCGCGGCTCGCGCCTCGCGTTCGAAGCGTTCGCGGAAACGGTCGTCATCACTCAGGTGTGGATAAAGAAATTTGATCGCGACGGAGCGATCAAGCGATTCCTGGACACCTTCAAACACGACCCCCATACCACCGCGGGCGATGAGACGAACAACGCGAAAGCCATTGAAGGAGCGCCCAACTAACCCATCAAAACCCTGGCCGTCCAGCATCTATTCTTCCCTGCCTCTACCCGCGGACCGTACATCAATGGATCGCACGATCGGCCTTCGATCTACGGGTTTCGCCATCTCTTTGGATTCGACCATAATGATCCCACAAATCATAGTACGATGCCTACCAAATCCTTGTAATTATGTCCACTTCGATCCTGTAGATCCGGGTTGGGAGCGAGATCGGCTCATGAGGGCCGGTTCAACTCCACCCGAAACGCGACCACGCCCATCGTCCCGATCTCGATCAAATCGCCGTCATGCAGTGCTAAACGATCAGGATCCGGCTCGATGCGCGTGCCGTTGACGATGATGCCGTTGGCACTCTGGAGGTCGACGATCACGTACTGACCATCGGCATATTCGATAAGCCCATGCCTCCGTGAGACACGGCCGTCGAGCAGCTGGATATCGTTACCGTCATCGCGACCGATCGTCAGCGGTCGCGACGGTGAGAGGTCAATGATCTCGGCGGCGGAGGTACCGCGCACCCGATGGAGACGACCGGTGAGCGGCAGGCGCCGGCGACGTGAGGCCGGTGGCGTCTGCGGCGTGAGCGGCGATACGACACCCGCATCATCCACATAGTGGATCACGGGGGCTGGCGCTGGGACAGGAGCAACTGCTGGTGCCTGTGCAGGTGGCGGGGCAGGTGGTGTCGCGGGCGGAGGGGGCGGCGCAGCCACAACCGCGGCCGCGCCGGCGCCGGCCATCGCCAGGGCAGGCTCGGGCGTCTGAGCATTTGCCGGCACGTGCGCCGGACCTTCACTCAATTCCGGCACGATCCGTTTGAGCCAGTCCGGCATCCACCAGTTCGTCGCCCCCATCAAACGCATCGTCGCCGGTACCATGATGATGCGCACGATGGTCGAATCGAGGAATACGCCGATCGCCAGGCCGAGTCCGATCTCCTTGATCGTCACGACGTTGGCGGAGGCAAACGAGCCGAAGGTGCCGACGAGGATCAACCCGGCCGCCGTGATGACTCCGGCCGTATGTTCCAGCCCCGAGGCGACCGCTTCTTCGTTGTTGTTCGTCTCGCGGTAATACTCTTTGACACGCGAGAGCATGAAGACTTCGTAGTCAGTCGAAAGCCCGAAGAGGATCACGTAGAGCACGGCCGGCGTGATCGCACTGACCAACCCCTGCGACGTGAAGCCGAGCAGCGACGCACCCCAGCCGTACTGGAAGATCGCCACCAGCACG
Organism: uncultured Thermomicrobiales bacterium; assembly: GCA_937891245.1. Classification (GTDB taxonomy): domain Bacteria; phylum Chloroflexota; class Chloroflexia; order Thermomicrobiales; family Thermomicrobiaceae; genus CALAGB01. The sequence goes on from CALAGB010000425.1 coordinate 3,001, forward strand.
CCGTAGGTCGCCAGGATCGAGGCGAGATTCATGAACATCGCCTTGATCGGTAGGAAGACCGACTGAAAGAACATCATCAAGATGAAGAAGATCATCACCATGACAATCGCCACGATCAGCGGGAAGCGGCCATAGAGCGAGTCACGGAAGTCGATAAAGGCGGCCGCGTCGCCGCCGACCGAGACGTGATACGGCGCCAGCTGCGGCATCTCCGGAATGGTCGTATTGCGGAGATCGTAGACCAGATCCTGATGCTGCGACGTGAATTCACCCTTCTTGGCCGTTATCGAAATGACCGCCGTGTCGTTGTCGCTGCTGATATTCACGAACTGTGCGGCCAGCTGCGCCACGCCGACGAGTGCCAGCGGCGGCTGGTGCGCGTCGAGGATCTTGGTCGACAGGAAGGATGTCGGTGCATCCCCACCGCCCTGCCAGTGGCTGACCCCACCGCTTTGCACGACCGCAGCCTGACCGGTCGTCAGATTGATCGGTGCGTCGAGCGCCCCGCCACCCCCGCTGGCGGCGATTTCCGGGGCCGCGAAGATCGTGAACGTGCCCGATTGCACCCCGATCAGTTCAGGACCGGGCGAGGTGTGGCGCATCATGGCGGCGCCCGGCTGCACGGTGACGCGCTCGACCGAAACGATCGCCTGCCCGGCCGGTAGGGAGTCAACGACGCCACGACTGAGCACCGTGCGCGGAATATCCCCGAACGGGTCGGGCCAGACGGTGCTACCCGGGGCGCCGGCCTGACTACCGCTCCCCGGCTGTGCCGCGAAGACCGTTACACCGAGGAATTTGGCCGGCAACGAACCGCTTCGAAACGAGATGTTCGTCTGTGACGGGATGACCAGTTGGTCGCCCGGATTCAGCGTGAGTGAAGCGCCGGACGGAATCGCTTCGGCCTTGGCGTCCGCCGGGTTGGAGGCGGCGCGGATCACCGTCAGGTGTCCGTCCGAACTGATGGTCACGTTGCCCGATTCGATCATGATCACTTCTTGTGCTTCACCGGACGATGGACCGCTCGTTTGCCCCGGCTCCATCATGAATTCGGCCAGCCCGACAAAGGCCGGGCCGCTCGGGAAGCCTTCAGCCGGAGCGCGCATGACCGTCTGGTTTTCGATTCCGGGGAAGGCCGGCAGCGTATCGGGGCTCGGCGGGATCGGCGCCTGCACGAAGTAATCGGGCGTCAGCGATTCGTAGCGCCCATCGCGCGGCACGCTGGAGACGATGGAGGAGAGCGACGACACCTCCTGTACCCGCCGGTCAGAAGCGATCGTCTTCGTCAACTGATCGAGTGCGTCGAGAAACGTCGGCGTCCAGACGCCGTTCTTCTCCGGCGCCTGCACGATGATCTGAATCGGTGTCAGGAGCGCATCACCGAAGGCGTCTTTCAGGATCGCCGAGCCACGGACAGACTCCGTCTCTTTCGGCAGCACACCGGTCGTGGCCCCCGACATCGCCAGGTCGCGAATCGGGCTGGCGAGGGCCACCAACACGAGCAGCGAGATGAGCAACCAACGCCAGGGGTTGCGCATGATGGCGTGGCTCCATCGATACCAGGTGCCTTCTTCGTGTGATTTGCGGGGCTTCGGTTTCGGCATCACGCGCAGCCATTCGATGCGATCGCCGAGAATAGCCAGCAACGCCGGGAGTAAGGTCAGCCCGGCGAGCAGGCCGGCCGTCGCCACGAGCATGACACCGATACTAATCGAGCGCACGATCATCAAATTGCGCAGGAAGAGCGTGAGGACGCCCATCGAGAGAATCACGGTGATGGCCGAATAAGTAATCGAACGCCCGCCGGTCATCATCATGAGCATGATGGCATCGTGCTTCTCGACACCGTTCGCGCGTTCCTCGCGATAACGGTTGATGAGAATGAGCGAGAAGTCGATGCCGAGGCCGAGGCCGAGCATCGAGGCAATGTTCAGCGCGAAGATCGACAGTTCGGAGCGCTCGCCGACCAGATAGAGCGCCGCCATCGCGAGCACGACACCGGTGCCGCCGAGAACCAACGGCAACGCGGCCGCTACGACGGTACGGAAGACGATCAGCAGCAGAATGAGCACGATCGGAATCGTGAACAGCTCGGAGCGCCGCAGATCGCGCTCGCTCATCTTGAACGTGTCGTAGTTGATGGCCGGCAGGCCGGTGATGGCATGCTCGGTCGCGATGCCGTCAAGCTGCTCCCGCAGTTTGGGAACGGCATCCGACACCTGATCTTCGTCGCCGACCAGACCGACGACGATGAACGTCGTGTGCCGGTCGGCGCTAACGAAATCGGCACTCCCACTGTTGAAAACCGAGAGTACCGAAGCGACGCCATGCATCGCCTTCAACCGGTCGGTCGCCGTATTGACGTCGGCTGCGTAGCCGGGATCGGCGATCGTCTTGTCGTCCGAATGAAACACGACGACCGCGTTATTGGAGGTCGAGGCGTGGAAGTCGGTTTCGAGGAGCGAATCGGCGAGTTGCGAACCGGAGCCGGGCACGCCGAACCCGCCGCCCTTGGTCACCCCGCTCGCCTTCGGCGCCAGCAATCCGCCGGCAACGACCAGCAGCGCGATCCACATCGCCAGCACAATCCAGCGGCCTCGCACCAGTGCGGAGCCGAATCTGGCGAACGAGTCGTTCATTTCTGTCCGTTCTCCCTGGGGCTCAAGACCGTTCGGCTCCAAACGGTGCGCTCTGCTCGGTCAGTTCGTCAATCGATCGTCAGCCGTCAACCGGCGTTGCCGCTCGCTTGGGCCGCGGTTTGCTCTCGGCAATTCGCACCGCCGTGGGAAGATCGACGCCGTCGAGCTTCCCGGCAACACCGAGGACCGAAAAGCGGCCGACGCAGCCGCCCGGCATCAACTCCGGCTTATCGAAGAGCCAGTGAATCGCCTTCATGTGGACATCGCCGCTGTAGGCCCATTGCTGTGAATAGGTGCGATGCTCCCAGAGCGTCAGCGACATGACCCGAAAAACGGGATAACGAAATTCGGTGCCGAAGGCGCTCGCGATAAAGCCTTCGTGCGAGCGTGCCGAGAGCGTGACGGCGCGCGCCAGACGCTGAAACGGGAGAACACCCCTCGGAGTCAACCGAGCGTAGGTCAACCCTGCCATGACACCACGCGGTGCCCGGCCGGCCGGCAGCCGTTCGAGCCAGCCATCATCCTCCAGTGTCAGATCGCGATGCTGTGAGCGTGCGATGCCCGACCCCAGGTCGAGCGAAACGACGCGCGAAGCACGCTGAAGCTCACGAAACTCATCGGCATCATGAAAGGCCAGCCGGTCATCGCTCGAACGCCAGCCGCTGAGCAGCATCACGCCCAACGAGGGCCGGGCAACCGGAAGCGCTTCAGTGAATGACCCCAATATGAGCGCGCGCGACCAGGTTGCCCCACGACGCAACTCCGCCTCACGCAGCGCGCGCAGCCGACGATAGCCGATCACGCCGGGAATGATGTCGATCCCTACGGCTTGCGTCAGCTGATCCGTCGTACCGGCTGCCGTCGGGGATGTAGATGTTGCGCTCATCTATCGATTCCTCTACCATTTGCGCCGTACCAAACACGTCATACTCAGGCTCAGGCGCTCGCGCTGCCGTGCGCTTCCGCCACACGATCACGTGCGACGCGCTGCGCGCCATTGGCGTCGAACCAGCGGATAACATGTCCGCAATACGTGTCGTTGAAGTCGCGATCGAGCTGCCATTGTCCAACGCCCGCTTGCACCACCAGATCCTTCGGTCCGCTCAGACGTGCGAAGTTCGCCGACGCGAGTTCATAGGGGCAGACACGGTTCGCTGTCGATAGAATCGCCTGCACCGGCGTGCGGCACTGCTCGAACGGAACCGGCGGAACATGGCGCTGCAAAATCGAGCTGACCATCTTGAGCTGAATGTGGCGCAGGCTCAGCGGATCGCTCGCGAGCAGTTCGATACGCGGGCCATCATCCGGCCCACTGAAAACCCAATCCCAGTGAATAACCTTCATCGCATCAAACTCGGTCGAGGGTCGCAGAAAGGCGCCGAGTCGCGTGCTCAACGCCTTGGCGCGCACCAGCCAGAACGGTCCCTGTCCCTGAATCATCCCCGGCTGGCCGTATTCGACGAGCATGCGCACCGAAATCGCGGCGACATCCGGCCGATTAGCGCCCACGTAATAGCCGGTAATGCCGTCTTCGCCAACACCCATGATGTAGAGCGGCGCACCGAAACGTTCTCCGGCAAAGGCCAGCGCCTGGCGCCAGGCATCCAGAAATTCCGGAACTTCACAGCCGCCGCGCGGACCACCGCTCTGGCCGAGACCGGGAAAATCGAACTGCACGACATTGAAGCCGGCCCGGAAAAAGGGAGCCTGTAGACGCAGCAGATGGAGCCCATAGCTCAGCACCGAGCTACCGATGACGACCGTCGAGGCAAGCTCCGATTGCTCCCAGATGCGGACGTGGATCGGATAGCGACCAGAGATAAGCATCGTCGTCGTCGTGTGCGCCTCACACTCGGCGATCTCATCCGGCTCGTAGTACCGATGCCAGTAATTTTGTGCCCGTCCGGCATCCGTGGTGGTCATCAGCGCTCCTTGGCGGCCAATCCGTGGCCCCTGCTCTAATAGCGCCTGGTCACGCGCTTCAGCACGGCCCCGAGAACCAATGTTCCGGCCAACACCGCACCGACCTTGCGCCGCTGCACAGCGAGCCAGAGCACGGCACGACCGGGCGGCGAAAAGGTCACCGCCAGTGAGGGCATCAGGCCCATCTGGCGCAGAATCATGGCGTTATCGAAATAGCAGTGATCGCTGACGATGAGCCCATCACGCAGGGTGATGACGCTAACCGACAGGATCTCAACCGTCTTGCCGGTCGATGGCAGACCGTTGTATGTGGCGCGGTGCGTGCCATGCATACGGAACTGCACCACCACGCGCTCGCCCTCGCTGACGATCTGCTCCGGCTCATAGCGAAGATCCGGGAAGACGACGAACATTTCGCGCAAGAAATCGCCAACCGCCGCCTTGCCGCGCACCGGCTGCTCCATCGGAATGTCGTACCACTCCATGTCTTCGGCATAGCACGCGAGCATTCCGTCGACGTCGTGCGCGTTCAGGGCCGCAATCATCGCGTTAACCACATCGACATTGGAGCGCCGGCCAGTCGCCACGGGCGTTGTCATCGTCTCGTCCACTTAGTCATCGTCCCGCGGCGATCCCGTTATCAGGGCGGCTCGCTCCGGCGGCAGCGGCTTGCCCTGGGCGGCGCGCCGCCGCTCGAGCAGCGTGCGTGGAAGCGGCAGCTTGCGGCCGCCCTGACGGTCGGCGATCACCATGCCGGCGGTGTTGAAGCCGGAGAGCATGACCCACGGCACACCGGCCGATGGTGTCGTCCAATGTCCGGCCAGATAGAGCCCGGGCACCGGTGTCCGCTGCTGCGGCCGGCCGCGCGACAGCAGCTCCGGCGTGAAGGCCCATCCGGCAAAGGCTCCTTCGCTGTTACCGGTATCGCGCAGCAGATCGTTCGGTGTGCGCAGCGCTTTGGTGACGATATGGTTGCCCAGATCAGGGATCAGCTTCTCGGCACGCCGGATGAAGACCTGGCTGATCTGCTCCTTATCGCGTTCCCAGTCGATCCCCCGGGCATTGAGCGTCGTATACGCCTCGAGCTTGAGCGAGTGCTGGCCCGGCGGCGCCATCTCCGGCTGGTGGAACGTCGCCACATAGAGGAAGAAGGCGGCATCCTCGACGTTCCCTTCAGGGAAATTCTGCATGGCGCGGTCGATGTTGTCGGTTGAATAGATGAAGTTGAGCCGCTTGATGTCCTTCCGATACGGCTCCAGATCCATATCGACACCAAGATGCACCTGGAAGATCGACGGGCTAAGGTCCATCTTCGGCAGCCGTGCCCGGAGATCGGCCGGCACGACCAACGGATCGAGCATGTCGAGGAACGTGTGCCGGGCATCGCAGGCCGAGACGACGTAGTTGGCCCGATAGTTCCGGCCATCGGCCGTCTCGACGCCGGTTACGCGCCCCTCATGCGTCGTAATGCGCGACACCTCGGCGCCGGTCACGATCGTGCCGCCGCTCTCCTCGAACAGTTCACCGAGCGAGGCCGCCAGCTGTCCGAAGCCACCCTTCGGCATCCACATCGTGCGCAGGGCATGAATGAAAAAAACGCCGGCAATCGGAGCGGAGAGGCGCGACGGTCCGATGCCGATGCCGGCCGAAAGCATCGAGAAATAGCCTTTCAGCCGGGGATCGCGCAGATACTCGTTCAGCAGGTCGGTCAAGGTCCTGGTCTGATATTTGAGAAGATTCGAACCGGGCATGAGCTGCCCACGCACCGAGCGCGACAGGAGCGAACCAAACTTCGGTCGCTGAAACTGCTCCATCACCGGATCGAAGAGATGGCGCTCGCCCGGCCGATCGGCGACGCGGAAGGACGGCACGAACGCATCGACCTGATCGATCATGCTCTCCATGATGAGCAACACGCGAGCGATTCCCTCGCGCTCGTCGGGGAATCGCTGGGTGAAGACATCGGCCGCTTCCGTCATATCAGCGGGGATGGCGAGTGATTCATCGGGGAAGATGCAGCGATAATCGTGCTTATCCGGCACCATTTCGAGGCGCTGATCAAGCTTGAGCCGCTGGAAGACCTGGCGCGCCTGAGCACCGAGCTTATAGGCAAGGAAGATATGTCCGCCGTGGTCCCAATAGAAGCCATCTTGAGAAAAGCCGTGCGAGTAGCCCCCGAGCCACTCGTTCTTTTCGGCCAGCAGTACCCGCTGACCCGCCTGGGCCAAGCGCGTAGCACAGGTCAATCCAGCAGCGCCCGAACCGATGACAATAGCATCGTATTCATTGTTCCCAAACGCTCCGGCACCCGATATCATCGCAGCAGTCCCCTCACGGAAGCCATGCACCGAGGATGTCGACAGAATTCAGGTTCGTTCGAGCGAGTTCCGCTTACGAATGTCACGCGACCGTTGCGGCCACGTACCAGGGTTCGGCTCGATTGTGAGACTCAACGGATTCAGAAGACGTAAGAATGCGCTCACTATATGGGCGTGAACGCCGGGTGTCAAGGAAGATTGAGCAACGGACATGCCGGGTAAGGGCATCGCAGCCCGGCGCACGGGAAAGGATCGATCAATGGACGACTGGGGAGCGGTTGAAGCGACAAACCTGCGCGCGGTAACCGACGTATTGACGTACTGGAATCGCCACGATGTCAACGGGGTGCTCGATTTCTACGACGACGGCATTATCTGGACAAACGTCGCCCTCGAAGAGGAGTACCATGGCAAAAAGGAGGTCGGCGACTTCATCCGGCAGTTGATTACGGCCTTCCCCGACCTGCATTTTTCCGTCACCGAACGAATCCCCCACGAGCAATACGTCGCCGAGAAATGGGAGATTCACGGCACACATCTCGGGCCATTCTTGAACATCCCGGCCACCGGACGACCGGTCGTCATTCCCGGCATGAGTATGGTCGAGATGAAAAACGGCAAGTTCTATCGCGACAACTTCTACTTCGATTCGACGGGCGTCCTGCGTCAGATGGGCCTGATGCCGTCGCTGGCGACAACGCAGACGCTGCCCGGTCGCGTCCTGCTCTGGGCGGCCGTCAACCGCCTGCCGGTCGCCACGCTCGCCGCCTTCCTGGCGATCGTCGCCTTCTTCGTCCGTCACTCACGGCGGGAGTGAACGGCGCTCGGTTCGATAATCCCGCAACGCCCGA
>CALAGB010000426.1 GCA_937891245.1 uncultured Thermomicrobiales bacterium
ACTAGCACGCCGAAATGGTCGATCACGAAAAATAACCGGGCGCCAATGATGCCGCCAGCGACTGTCCAGAAAACGAACGTATCAAAGCGCTCCAGCGGGAGTCCACGCCGAAGGAACTCATGGCGAGTGACGTTCACCGCGATCACAATGGCAACCAAAATCGCCAGGCTATACCACCGTAACGTCAACGGTCCGAGATGAAAGATGATGGGGTCTATTCCGATCGGAATACGGATCATCGGTAGCTCCAAATGCAAGAGAGGCGGCCACGGGATCTCCGTCGTGCCTGACGCCACCGCCGCCAACTGGTCACATTGCGTGGGTAAATGAGGTCGGGCCGGCTTTCGATCGGGGGCATACGCAATCCACCACCCAACCGGTTGGGGATCGGTAAGGCGTGTCCGTTGATCGAGGTGTTCTCAGGTAAACGGTTCAACCTTGCGCGGAGCGCGCTCCCCGGTGAGCCTGATCCCCGGACAGAAGAGTCCGCTGTTGTACCTCGAGGGTGAGAGCTTCCTCCCATCACGTTCCAGCTCGATCGGTCCGCTCTCCGAGGTGACGTCGCGTACATGTCCGGTTTTGGCAACATGCGGGTTCGGGTTCGGACGACCGCAGTCGACGGCGATCTGCGTCCGACGGGACATTCGATCTGGCAGCGATCCAGCGCAACTGCTCTCGCCCCGAAACCGGTAAGCCTCAGCAAACGCCCACGACTCTGTGTTGCTCGCGATGATCCCATTACACCTTCCGACTCGATAAGCACGAATGCTTTTTCGCCCATGCTACAGGGCGAGTTCTCGATGCCTTATTTAGGCGATCGGTGGATCGCCTGGAAGGTGATTTAGATCCTGAAACGCTGGAGGAGCGATTGCCGTTGGGGACCAGTCGCACAAACTTGCGCAGCACCGGTTGATGGGAGTGAGACGGATCGAAAAGGAATGAAGTTAATTGGTTCGGCTGGCCCCAGGTTCACGGGTGTTGGACCAGATAGGCCTGAATGCAACTCCACGGTTGAACACCGAATAGCGCCAGCGGAACACTCGTTGCTCACTGGACGATACGATGGCGTTGACAGTTCTTCACCGACCACTGGCACGAGGTGTGACGCAGACGAGAGCGGCATCACCATCGTGGTGTGTACACAGAAATATGTAGTGAAGCTGAAGAGGACAGCGATGAACAGCATCGCTGCTAAGCGGTAGTACGACTGAACGATGGTTCGAGCGTGTATCTCCCTCATCACGGCGAAAAGCTTATCACGTCGACGTAGGAGTGCAATTGTCGGCACGGGAGTTCGAGGCATGTCCGATGATGGGCCGCGAAGACGCTCATCACTTATTATGGCGGGCATCGCCAAGGGGGCGCCATTGAACAGGATTACGAGCAGGGGCATAGTCATGTCTCTGTCCGTTTCGGATGGGCCCTCGCCATCCGTGTGACGCTCAACGCGGCGTACGTTGTCCTGGAAATCGTCTTCGGGCTCTTGGCTCACTCCCTGGCCCTCGTCGTCGATGGGGGGCATAACCTGGGCGACGTTCTCAGCCTCTTCATGGCCTGGGGCGCGAGTATCCTCGTTCGCTGTAAGCCCTCGGGACGCCGGACCTACGGATGGCGCCGCTCTTCGATTCTGGCAGCCCTGATCAACGCGATGATCCTTCTGGTGACGATGGGCGGCATCGCCTGGGAAGCCATTCGGCGTTTCGGCTCGACCGACCATATCGCAGGTACGACGGTCATCTGGGTCGCGGCGATTGGCATCGTGATCAATGGGGCAACAGCGTTGCTTTTCAGGTCCGGAAGAAAGGGAGACCTCAACATTCGCGCGGCCTTCGTCCATATGGCGGCAGACGCTGGCATCGCCTTCGGGGTTGTCATTGCGGGGATGGCGATTCTGCTGAGCGGAGCTGTTTCCCCCACGCGGATGCCACCACCGGTGCCGACAGGTTGGGGTAGGGGCTCACCAACACGTACGTCTGACTGTTTGCGATCTGCCGGAGTGTGGCAATTTGATCACTCGGCAAGCTCGGCTGATAGGTAATCCAGACCGCACCATGCTCCAGCGAATGCACCCCATGCTCATTCGCAATCGGTGCGGCATAGTACCCGCAGTTCTGCCAGACTTGCGCGTGAGGACCGCCGACGGGCGGCGACTGAGGATAGGACACCGGGTCGGTCGTATGCGTTCGCGCGAGTCCAGAGAAGGTCTGGACACCGGTTGGCGCTTGGTCTCGGCCGCCCAGACCCGGCGTTCCGACGATCAACCAGACAACGACGCCGGCAACGATGAGCGCCC
>CALAGB010000427.1 GCA_937891245.1 uncultured Thermomicrobiales bacterium
GGACCGGGTGGTGCACCGTTCAATTCACCGGCGTTTTCAAGCATCAGGCTCGGGCGGACCTCGACGGTCGCGTAGGTGTGGCTACCGGAAAGCGCGCGCCGAATAAAGGCGGAACCACGCGACGGCGGCGCGGCCGCGAGCGCATTATCGGTGACGCGCAAACGAATATCGGTAATCAGGCTAAAATAACGGTTACGTTCGCCTTCGAGGACGACGAATGAACCGACCCGCAATGTTTCGGTCGAGCAGTCATCGGTCAGGCGGACGGTGAGCCCGGCATTGAATGTTCCCTCGGTGACGACACCGAGCGTCTGCGAGTCCGCGTACATCGACACTCCGATTCGACGTTAAGTGCACGAACAGTCAGATCTTATCATGGAGCGCTGAGCGGTATGGATGACGAAATGTCCTCATCCCGCGATCAAACACCGGACGCTGAGCCGGCCTACGAACTGATCGTCGAATTACTCGAGACCGAACCGGCGTATGGCGTTTGGCCGGGCAATAGCCGCAAAATGGTACGGCTCGCCGAGCGCTACGGGGCCGAAGCTGCGCTCGCGCAACTGGCGTTGCCGGAGACGCTCGATCGCTTTCTCAATGAGGCTCAGTCCCGCGAGAAGGTGCCGAACGGGGCCTTGCTCAACGGGATTGTCAACGGCTACCAGCGGGTGATGGTGGCCGGCGACCGGCGTGTCGGCCAGGCGAGCGTCGGCACCTTTTCCGATCACGTCACGCGTTTGTCCGCCCTGCGTCGGATCAATCAGGCGGCGACGGCCAGTCTCGATCTCGAAGCGATGATGCAGACCGTCGTGGGTGTTGTACGCGATACGATGGGGTGCCAGTCATGCTCGATCTTCTTGATGGATGAAGGTAACGCGATGCTCGTGCTGAGCGCCTCGGTGGGCCTCAACCCGCAGGCGATCGGACGGATCTATATGCCGCTTGGCACCGGTATCACCGGCAAGGCAGCCCAGACACGACAGCTGATGGCGATCCCCGACGCGGCCTCGCACCCATCCTATATCGACTATCCGTTGCTCGATGACCAGCGCTATAGCTCGCAGGTATCGGTGCCGATGGCGCTTCGTTCGCCCGATCGCCTCGTCGGCGTCTTGAACATTCTCTCGCTCAGCCGGCGCGAATTCGATGAGGATGAAATTGCTTTCATGGAGACGGCGGCGGGGGAGATCGCGATCGCTATTGAAAACGCCCGCCTCTACAGTCAGACGGACGCGGAGCTGCAGCGACGCATCTCGCAGCTCTCGACGCTGCAACAGATGTCGCGCATGGTCGCGTCGACCCTGGAGCTCGATGACCTGTTGCAGTTGATCTGCGAGCAGACATCGGAACTTTCCCGCGCGGTCGGCGTCGAAATTTACCGGCTACAGCGCAGCCAGCCGAATCGCCTCGACCTGCTGAAGCGACACTCCCCGGACGCGAGCGATGCGCTCTGTGCCGTGCGGCTGACGGTGCGCCAGTTGGTGGACGACGTGATGAACTCCGGCGCGGCGATCTGGCGCCACCTGACGAATGGCGACGATGATCTGTTTGTCCATGGCCTGCCGATGCTGACCGGACGTCGGGCAGTTGGCGTGATCTGCGTGTTCCACCGTAACCGGCCGGCCGTTGAATCAGAGGCCAGTACACTGCTCGATGCCTTCTGCGATTCGGCGGCGATCGCGATCGAGAACGCCGATCTGTACGAGGACGCCCGCCGTGGTTATACGCGTGCGTCGATCTTGCTGCAGGAGATGCATCATCGCGTTCGGAACAATTTGCAAACGGTCGCGGCGCTTCTCTCGATGCAGGCGCGGCATTCGGGCGACGAACGATCGAGCGCACCGTTGCGCGAAGCGGTGAGCCGAATTCAGAGCATCGCGGCGATCCACGACATTCTGAGCGGACGCGACTTACGTGAGACGACGGTCGATGTGATCGCCAAGCACGTGGTTGATGACGCCACCAGCAATCTGGTTGGCCCGGATACGAAAATTACCTTCACGGTCGAGCCCTCGAGTGTTTATGTGAGTTCGCGCGAGGCGACCGTGCTGGCGTTGCTGATCAACGAATTCGTCATGAACGCGGTTCGTCATGGCTTTTGGGGACGGGCCATCGGTGAAGTTGTCGTTCGTTCGCGGCAGGAGGAAGAACGGGCGATCATCGAGGTAATCGATGACGGTGTCGGTCTGCCGGGGGCGTTTTCCGTTGAGGGGAACCGGCGACTCGGGCTGAATATCGCACGAACACTGGTACAGGTTGACTTGCGCGGGACGCTTGAACTTGTCCGGCGCGACGAAGGCGGCACGATTGTGCGCGTGGCGTTCGTGCCGAGCGGAGCGCCGGAACAGGCGATCTGAACGGCGATCGCTTGGCCGGGTGGTGGGACTGGCCCTTATAATCGACCAACGTCGGCAAACAGACCAATGCGCCGTGAACATGGACAACTGCAACGGAAGGGAATAGGGGATGACCGAAGGCGGAGGACGGCTGAACGGTTGGGCGCTGATCCTGGGAGCGTCAAGCGGGTTCGGTGCCGCGACGGCGCGCGAGCTCGCCCGTCACGGGATGAATATTTGCGGCGTCCATCTCGATCGCCGGAACACGATGCCACTGGCCGAGGCGGTTGTCCACGACATCGAATCTGCCGGTGCCAAGGCGCTCTTTTTCAACGCGAACGCCGCGGATCCGGAAAAGCGCCAGGAGGTGCTGCACGCGCTGCGCGAGCAGGACGCCAAGGTCAGGGTTCTGATGCACTCACTTGCGTTCGGAACGTTGCGACGTTTTATCGAGCAAAATCCGGCGCACGAATTGACGTCCAAGCAGATGGACATGACG
>CALAGB010000428.1 GCA_937891245.1 uncultured Thermomicrobiales bacterium
TGATCGGAGACGACGAGATAGAGCGGGCCGAGCGGCGATTGCATCTGGCCATAACCGGCTCGCCGCGGCAACGCCGCCAACAAGCGCGCCCGAACGGCGGGCATCGCCTGAGCGATCCGTTCGTCCAATGACTCGGCATGCGGAATATCCTCGATGATCTTGGCCAGTTTGCGGCTCTCGGCGATCTCGGCGGCGCAAAAGGCACAATCTCGCCCGTGCACGTCGAGATCGTGTTCCGCATCCCGATCCAAATCACCGACGACGAGCAGCGGCAGCTGCTCCATTACCTCATCGCAGCTCAGTTCTCTCATATCCCCACCTCTTTGAGCTCCTCGGAGAAACGCTTGCGCAATTTTTGGGCCGCCTGGTACACGTGTGCGCGCGCCGTTTCTTCGCTGCAATCGAGCCGGGCAGCGATCTCGCCGTAGGACGTGCCGAGAAACTTCCGCTGGGTAAACGCCGCCCGCTGCTTCGGAGGCAGATCGTCGATGGCGCACTGCACCTTGCCGAGCAACTGGTCGTGACCGAGGCGTTCGACCGGGTCATCGGTGTGGACCGTCGGCTGATTATTCGCGAGTACCGCCATCGTTCGATCTCCGGTCCGCCGTTGACGTATATGGTTGAGCGTCGTGTTGGTCGCGATCTTGTAGAGCCAGGCCCGATAGTTCGGCGCGCCCTCTAAGCGATCGAACGCGCGATACGCCCGCAGAAAGGTCTCCTGACAGAGATCTTGCGCCTCTCCATCGTGGCGTACCATCCGGATGATGTAACCGAAAATCTCCGCTTGGTGCCGCTCGACGAGATCTTCGAAGATCGTGACTTCGGCCACAAGACATCCTTTCTGCCGCCAGCGCCATTCACTTAAAGAAGACACGCGACACGCGAATGTGTGAAACGTCAGACCGGAGTTACCTGAGGTTCTTTCTGCCGATTTCATGCGGAAAACGGTCGTTCCGCAAGTCTGTCCAAGTCGCCGCCGGGCCAGTGCTCAGAGGGCCGGCCAGCTCGGTGAAGAGACGACGATTTTACCATTTTCCGAACGTTCGTGCTACTTTGTCCGGTCACCGCCCCTCGGATGACAAATCTGAAAGCGTTGCTTTCCGAATCTTTCAATCGTAGACGAATTTGTCATACAGTTACCCCTCCCACTGTCAGGAACCTGTAACGCCGGCTCGTTAGGCTGATCTTTTAGCAGGAAGGATTAACTGGAACTACCAGGGAACTGTCGACGGGCTGTATCCAATCCTTCTCGCTCTTTCCACATTTCCCGATGCCGTACTTTGGGGGGATATATGGCACTTCGTGAGCACGAGCCCGCTCAGCCGAGCGCTTCGGCCATGCCGCCCATGGACGAGGAGCAATTGTCATCGTCTGATGAGGACGATCGACTCCTCATCACACGTTTCAAACCGGTCGAGGAGCCGGTCAAGCCGCTCGTTTCCATCGTCGTTCCAACCAAGAATGAAGCAGAAAACGTCCCGCTGCTCATCAACCGGCTCGAAGCACTCGCCGACAGCATACCGCTCGAAGTGATCTTCGCCGATGACAGCGACGACAATACCGCCGAGGTCATTCGCCACTTCATTTCGCAATCGTCAATCCGCATCACACTCCTGCAACGAACTCCGGATGAGCGAACGAACGGACTCGGAGGAGCCGTCGTCGCCGGTGCAAAGGTCGCCAGCGGCACCTGGATCTGCGTGATGGATGCCGATTTGCAGCATCCGCCCGAGCGCATTCAAGATCTCCTCAATCAGGCACTCACCACCGAATCCGACCTGGTCATCGCCAGTCGCTATCGCGACCGTGGCAGCGTCGGCGATTTCAATCTCGTGCGCAAAGGCGCGTCAAGGCTCTCGGCACTCTCGGCACGTGTTGCCTTCCCGCGCACGTTGCTGCACGTGACCGATCCGATGAGCGGTTTCTTTCTCGTTCGCCAGAGCGCGCTCGATCTCGACGAACTCAAGCCGCGTGGGTTCAAGATCTTGCTCGAAATCATGGCGAAGACGCCGAACCTCACCATTAGTGAGATCGGCTTCGAGTTCGGCAAGCGGAACGCCGGTGAAAGCAAGGCATCGCTCGCCGAAGGAATGACCTACCTTTCTCAGCTCTGTCGCTTGCGCGCCGGAGATGAATTTCTCCGTTTCATGAAATTCATCCTGGTCGGCGCCTCGGGCTTCATCGTGAACTCCGTCCTGATCTACCTCTTCACGTCCATCATGGGCGTTCACTATCTCATCTCGGCGGCCTTCGCGAGTTGGGGATCGACAATCTGGAACTTTGGTCTGACGGAGTTCTGGGTCTTCCCTGATCGGAGCAGCGCACGCCTCCGGCTCACCCGATTCGCGCTCTTCTTCGGCATGAACAGTTCGCTCCTTGTCGTGCGCGCACCGCTGATCTGGTTCATGACCTCCGTTCTCGGCATCTACTATGTCGCGTCAAACATCATTTCGCTCGTCGCACTCCTTCTGCTGCGCTACGGCGTGGCCGACAGTTGGATCTGGGAGCGCGCCAAGCGGAAGAACAGCGCGCATGGCCCGTTCTCCTACGATATCCACGGCATTCTCAGCGTCAAGTCCGAGGTCTGGCTGCCGGAACTGGAGCGCTTCCTGATCGACGGTTCGATCGAGCGGCCGTCGATCAACGTCCACGTTCATCGCACAGGATTCGAGCAGGTACAGGATGAGGGTGACGGTCGCCGCTTCGTCTATAACGAGGGCTTCGGCCCATTCGGGTTTGGCATCGATATCCGCATGGGCGAAACGATCGATATCAAAGCGACGCCGCTGCTACGCCGTTCACCTCATGTCCTCTACACCAACGTCGTCGAGCCGATCCTCCGCTGGACGTTCACGCAGAAGGGCTATGCGCTCGTCCATGGCGCCTGCATCGCGTTCAACGACGATGCCTACCTGCTTACGGCGCGCACCGACACCGGCAAGACGACCACGATCCTCAAGATCCTCGACCGGCAGCGGCGGCAGGAGGACACCGGATCATTCCTCTCCGATGATCTGACCCTCCTGTCGGCCGACGGCCAGGCGCTCACCTACCCGAAGCCGATGACGATCAGCCGGCACACCGTCGCCGCCGTGCGCACGCCGCTTCTCAGTCGCTTCGAGCGCATCACGCTCTTCATTCAGAGCCGTTTGCACTCGCGTGAAGGACGCCAGTTCGCCTTCCGCCTCGTCGAAACCGGCCTGCCGGTCGCGACGATTAACGGATTCGTCCAGTGGTTCGTTCCGCCGCCGAAATATCACGTGCAGCGTCTGGTTCCGCATGTCCGGCTACTGAACTCCGCCCATCTGCACGGCGTCTTCGTCATTGAACGAGGGGAAGACGGTGAGACGCAGTTGAGTGACCACGCCGCGATCGAAACACTGCTGACCAATTCGGACGACGCGTACGGTTTCCCGCCATATTCCGTCATCAAGAAGCGACTGACGCAGTACTACGGTCCGACGCTGGAGACGGCCGAGCGCACCATCGTCACGCAGGCGCTCTCCGGCCTGCCGGCGAAACTGGTCCGCAGCAGTTCGATGAACTGGGCACAGCGCATCCCCGAACTCGCCGGCGTCACAAGCAAACCACGTATGCCCCACACAACGGCCGCCCCGGCACCGCTGGCAGCGGCGACGTAGAGGAAACGGATGAAGCGCTTGACTTCCGTGACGTACCGGCGCACCGACCCGCGAATATACGAGAGGCAGCGATCATGACCGCGACGATTGCCGCGCTTGGGCTTGGCATCCTGTCGCTCCTGCTCGCCATCCAGGGGATCATCACACTTTACCTGATGCTCTACACCTGGATGCGACCGGATCGGCTCGAAACCGCGCGCAGCCCGAAACATTTCGCCGAACCAGTGTTGAGCTTCACGGCGTTGCTTCCGGCTCGCCATGAAGAAGCCGTGATTGCTCAGACGATCGAACGCGTCTGCCACACGCGCTATCCATCAGACCTGATCGAGGTCATCGTGATCTGCGAAGCAGGCGACACCGAGACGATCGCCGAGGCGAATCGCGCGGCACGCAAGATCAGCAGTCCGACGGTCCGTGTCGTCACCTTCAACGACGGACCGATCAACAAGCCGCACGGGCTCAACGTCGGCTTCCGGGAGTCGAGTTTCGAGGTCGTCACGATCTTCGACGCCGAAGATGACGTGCATCCCGAGATCTTCGACGTCGTGAACACGATCATGCTGCAAGGCGACGCCGGCATCGTGCAGGCCGGCGTCCAGTTGATGGATTTCCGCTCAAGCTGGTATGCGCCGCACAACGTACTGGAGTATTTCTTCTGGTTCAAGTCGCGCCTGCATTTCCACGCCCGAGTCGGCAGCGTGCCGCTCGGCGGCAATACCGTCTTCATAAAGCGCAGCCTGATCGAGGAAGCGGGCGGCTGGGATGAGCACTGCCTGACCGAAGACGCCGATATCGGTATCCGTCTCAGCGCGCTCGGCGAACCGATCGCCATCACCTACGACCACGATCACGCGACACGCGAGGAGACGCCGCCGAGCCTTGGGAACTTCATCCGACAGCGAACGCGCTGGAACCAGGGCTTCCTGCAGGTCGTACGCAGCGGTGACTGGCGCCGGCTCGAGACGCGCGAACAGCGTGCGCTGGCGCTCTACACGCTGGCCTACCCGCTGGTGCAAGCGGCCCTGGCCATCCTCTGGCTTCCGGCGTTGATCACGACCGTCACCTTGAAGGCGCCGGTCGTGATCGCCATGCTCTCGCTCTCACCGTTCTATTTCCTGCTGTTCAAGTACATCGCCGATCTGATCGGCCTGTCGGAGTTCTGCCGCTCGTATGGCTTCAAGCTGCGGCCGCGTGACATCGCGATCTTCTCGGCCGGCTTCCTGCCGTATCAAATGCTACTCAACATCAGCGCCTTGCGGGCCGTTGTGCGGCACATCCGCGGCGATTCCAACTGGGAAAAGACGACGCACACGGGTGCGCATCGCGTCACGCGAGATCGCTTCCAACCACAGCCTGGCGCGGCCATGATGCGTGGCCAGGAGGTGATCAACGAGGCCGCCGACGACTAATCCTGAGGTGGGAACGGACATTCGGGCATTACGGGGATTGAGAGTTCGAGATTGACCTCTACCTGGGAACCGGGGACTTCAGCGCCGGGGCAACGACGATTTTGGCAATTCGGTGATTCGCCCGCCATCGCGAAAGCGATGCGTGGCGGGCAGTGGCTGCTGGTCAGGCACGGCGCGCGAATCGCGCACATCGCGACGATCCTGGCGTTGCTCGTCACGGCGGACTTCTTCACCGGCTATAACATGTTTCACTATCCGCAGTACGAACTGGACGAAGGAACCTACGTCGGATCGGCCTGGGCGCTGATCAAGCACGGCAAGCCGTTCTACTACACCTATACCTACAGCCATCCGCCGTTCGGCTGGTTGCTTATCGGCGTCTGGACGACGATCGTCGGCGGTTTCTCGGAGTTCGGGATGGCGGTCAACAGCGGACGCATGCTCATGCTGGCCATATCGCTTGTCTCCGCTCTCCTGATCTACCTGATCGTCCGCGACGTCACCGGCCACATCGCGGCCGGGGCGTTCGCCTCGATCCTCTTCACCGTCTCGCCGCTGGGCGTGGGGCTGCATCGTCAGGTCTACCTCGACAACATCGGAACGATGTTCCTGCTGATCGCGATCCTGATGCTCAGTCGCGGCACCGGCCGGCTCGACCGGATCATCGTGAGCGCCGTCGCCTTCGGTCTCGCCTTCTGGAGCAAGGAGATCTTCGTCATCTTCTTGCCCGGCATGATCTATCTCGCCTACATTCGCTCGCATCCCTCGAACCGGCGCTATTCGATGGCGATGTGGCTCACCATCTCGATGTCGCTCATCTCACTCTTCGTGCTGGTCGCCGTCCTGAAGGATGAGCTCTTCCCGCCGGGGATCCTGTGGAGTTCGTCAGCGCCGCACGTCAGCATCCTGGGCACCTACGAATCGCAGGCCGAGCGCAGCGGCAACGGCTCGCTCTTGCAGGCGCACAGCGACATGCGCGCGCTCTTCCACCAGTGGAGCGCCGCAGACCCGCTGCTGATCCTCGGTGGATTGTTCGCCGCGCTAATCGGGGCGATCACCGCCTACTGGAATCGTTTCTTCTTCGGAATCGGAATCCTGATCCTCTGCTTCGTCATCTTCTTCGGTCGTGGCGGGATCGTCCTCTACTACTACATCATCCCGGTTCTGGCACTACTCGCGATCTGCATCGGACTGCTAACCGGTTCGGCGATGAACCTGCTGACGCGCTGGACTCCCCAACGCTGGAGCATGTGGGCCGCAAGCGCACTCGTCCTGGCCGCCTCGGTGCTGGTCGGGCAGCAGGCGATCGCCAAGAATCACACCAACTTCAGTGCGGACCGCACCACGCCGCAGGTGCAGGCTGCCAAGTGGATCGTGCAGAACGCCCCGAGCGGCAGCGAGATCATCATGGATTCATATCCGTGGGTCGATCTGCGCGAACCGTCGTTCACCGGCGGTAAGACGTTCGTGGCGAACTACTATTGGCCGGCGCTCTCTGACCCGGCGATCCGCGATACGCAGTTGCACGACAATTGGCGCAGCATCGACTACCTGCTGATCAGTCCAAATACGACGGCCGACGCGGCGCGCAGCTCGCTACCCCTCCTAGCACAGGCGATCCAGAACTCTGACGAGGTTGCTAACTTCGCCTCGGGCAACTGGACTGTGAAGATCATGCGTATTCGCAAGCTGACGCGCACCCCGGCCGCCGATAATTCAATCCTCCAGTCGTCCTGGCACAGCTACAAGGCGTCGTTCATCAGCAACGGACGAGTGAGCGATCCCGGAGCGAACGGTCAGACAACATCGCAGCAACAGGCCGACGCGATGCTGCGCGCGGTCTACGCGAACGACCAGGCGTCGTTCGCCGCGCTTTGGGGCTGGACACAAAGCCACTTGCAGCGGAGCGACAACGGACTCTTTGCCACCCGCTGGGGTGCGACGGCCAAGAGCTCGGCGGCACCGGCTATCCTCGAAAACAACACCTCGGCCAATGCCGACCAGACGATCGCCTACAGCCTGATTCTCGCCGGCAAGATCTGGAATCAATCCGACTACCTGGCGACTGCCCAGCAACTTCTGACGCGCATCTGGTCGACCGAAACAACGGTCATCAACGGCCGGCGCGTCATCGTCGCCGGGAACTGGGCTGGCGGCGGCGGGCCGAACAACGATCCCGCGACCATCAACCCGTCGTACTTCCAACCGTTCGTCTATCGCATCTTCGCCGATGTCGATACGACGCACGAATGGAACAACCTGGTCGATTCGTCGTACGACGTGCTCGAACAGATTCACAACGACCCAGCGTTCGGCGGCAAGAACGGACTCTTCCCCGACTGGGTCGCGATGAACGTCAAGAATGGTCATCTGAGCACGGCAACGATCAATACGCCGGATGTTAAGCAGTCGGCACGTGACGCATCGCGCATCGCGCTCAATCTCTCGATCGACTGGCTCTGGAATCACGACGATCGCGCGCTCAACACACTGCGTATGGACGACTTCGTCACCAAGCAGATCTCGAGCACCGGGCAAGCGCTCTCCGCCTACAACTTCGATGGCACCCCGGCGTCATCGCAACCGTCGGCGTCGACGCTGGTGAGCGCGATCCCGCAGATCCTCTTGATCGGGCAGCAATCCACGGCGCTGAAGCTCTATGCCACATCCGTTCTCCGCGGGTACGGCAGCAGCGGCGGCAATTTCTGGGGTGCCGACCAGAACAATTTGTACGCCCAGACAACCTACTGGTATACGACAGCCGTTATGGACGGATCGCTTGCCAACCTCTGGGCAGGCAAGTCGACGATCGACTGGAGCCAGGCGTTCTATCGCTAGGTCGTTTTCGGTGGTTGAACAACGAAAGAGACGATCGTGACGGGACAAACGCGTAGACAACCGACGAACTCGACCGGCCGCGGGCGGCGCTGGCTCACCATGCTGCTCACCCTGGCCATCGCCGTGGTACTTGTCGCCTTCGGTGCCCAGCTCGCGCACGGACCCAGCAAGAACAACAACGCCCAGGCGTCCACGCGCGTCACCCCGGTGAGTAAGTCACCAACCGCCGTGGCGAGCATCGCCACACCGGAGCCGACCCGCCAGCCGGCTCCGGCGGCGATCTCCAGTACATCGACGTTGTCGGACGCGGCCAGTTCACCGGCGGTCACGCCGCCCTCGAGCCCGGCATTTACCGAGGGCGGCTCCGCCGACGCGACGAGCGCGATCACCCGGTTCGTTCAGCAGAACGGCACGGCGCTCAATCTCGGCCCCTCCACCAGTACGCCGTTTACCTCAAACGTGAACGGCGTCGTCGGCCAGTACTTCGTGAACGCCGTTCTTGAGTATCACCCCGAGTTTGCGGGGACGCCGTACGCGATCGAACTCTCGCGCGTCGGCGTGGCGCTGGCGAGCGCCAATAACCTGCAACAAAGCGCTCCCTTCCAGCCATTGCCGGCCACCACGCAGGCCGACGACAACTGTTGGTTCGTGCGAGCAACGCACCACCGTCTCTGTGGCGGCTTCAGGAACTACTGGCGCTCGCAGGGACTCGATCTCGGCGATCCGGGCATCTCCTATCGTGAATCGCTGGCGCTCTTCGGCTATCCGATCTCCGAGGAGTTCACCGACCCGGAATCGGGCCTCACCGTCCAGTACTTCGAACGCGGCGTTCTGACGTACGACGGCAGCAAGGCGCCGGCCGATCGCATCCGCGAACAAACCTCGACCGAGGCAATCCTGAATCGCTGGCACGATCAGATCCTCACCAACACCAGTTCGCTCCCGAGCGGCGGTTGAGTATGACGAGAAGGCGTGCGCTTCAGACTGAAACTGACTGGTCGATCGATTATCACACGCGGTCGAGGTCACGACCGAACGACGACGCACGCTGAGGAGGCAGGATGAGCTACTGGAAGACGCTGCGGCGGGTAATGGCGGCGCTGGTGGCCATCGCTGCCGTCATGATCGTCGTGAACGCATCGAATGAATTCCCTGCTCGTTCCGCCTCCGCCAGCACGATCGTCCAAACGTTCAAGCCGGTTGCAGATGCCTGGGTAAATGCGAGTACCCCCGACAAGGTTTCCGGTACCGGTTACGAGCTCAAGGTGGACGGAACGCCGGTCGAGGTGGCGTATTTCACCTTCGATCTGAGCTCGCTCTCCGGCACGGTGATCAGCGCGACGCTGAAACTTTCGGTAACCGGCGATGGCAGTGTCGACGGCGGCTCGGTAAGTTCCGTCAGCGATACGAGTTGGACCGAGTCGACGCTCACCTACAACAACCGGCCCGCGATCTCGGCTCCGGTTGTATCGATCGGCGCGGCACCGGCCAACCAGCCGGTCACGGTCGACGTCACATCGGCAGTAACAACCAACGGCATCCTGGGGCTGGCCGTCGCGTCAACCAACGGTGACGGCGTTTCCTACGCTTCCCGCGAAAGTTCTATGTCGCCACTGCTGACCGTGACGGTTGGCACGTCCACGCCAACGAGCACACCAACCACTACGGCCACCGCGACGAACACCCCGACCGCGACAGCGACTGCGACTGACACCCCGACCGCGACGGCGACAAGCACGGCCACCAGTACCGCTACGGCAACCGCCACGGTGACAAGCACGCCGACCCCGACCGCGACGACCACCGCCACGGCAACGCCTTCACCGACACCGACCGGCACCCCGATCTCGACCCAGACCTACATCTTCCGGCCGTCGGCCGACGCTTATGCCAACAGCAGCGCGCCCGATACCGTCTCCGGCACCGGCTACGAAATCCCGGTCGATGGCTCGCCCGATCGCCTCGATTACATGATCTTCAATGTGACCGGATTGAGCGGAACGATCATCAGCGCGACGCTCAAACTGACCACCACCTGGGATGGCGGCGTCGACGGCGGGACGATCGGGAAGGTCAACGACACAAGTTGGACCGAATCGACCCTCACCTATAACAACCGTCCGGCGATCTCGCCGCCAACGGTCTCGATCGGACCGGTCGCCCCGTATCAATCGGTGACCAAAGATGTCACCGCCGCGATTACCGGCAACGGAGCGGCCGGCTTCGCGATCAGTTCGACGAACAGCGACGGCGTCACCTATGCCTCACGCGAGAACTCCACGCCACCAGTCCTGACGATCGTGACCGGCATATACGGCACGCCGACGCCAACACCAACCGCCACCGCGACGGGAACGCCGACGGCGACCCCGACCGCGACGGCAACCGCGACATCGACGCCAACCGCGACGCCGACGTCTCCACCGACCGGCGGTATCGTTATTGCGGCGGCCGGTGATATCTCCTGTGATCCGACCAGCTCGCATTTCAACAACGGGCTTGGCGATCCGACACACTGCCAGCAAATGGCGACCTCGAACCTGTTGATCAACATGCAACCGACGGCAGTGCTGACACTCGGCGATAACCAGTACATGGAGAACACGATCGAACAGTTCGAGACGGTCTTCGACAAAACGTGGGGGCGGTTGAAGTCAATCATCCATCCCGCGCTCGGAAACCACGAATACCGCACCCCTAACGCGGCCGGATACTTCGAATACTTCGGCGCGGCAGCGGGCGATCCGACGAAGGGCTACTACTCTTACGATATCGGCTCGTGGCATATCATCACGTTGAACAGCGAGTGCGCCGAGATCGGCGGCTGCACTAAGGGAAGTACGGAAGAACTCTGGCTCAAGAACGATCTCGCTACGCACACGAATCAGTGTACGATCGCGGTCTGGCATGAACCGGAGTTCGATTCCGGGCCAAACGGTTCGGGCACCTTCTACCTCGACTTCTGGAACGATCTCTACCGAGGTGGTGCCGACATCATTCTCAACGGGCACTCGCATCTCTACGAACGCTTCGGACCGCAGACGCCGACCGGTGTGGCGGATCCGGCTCACGGTATCGTGCAGTTTACGGTCGGCAGCGGCGGCGAGGACCTGGACAGCTTCCATAGCATTCGCCCGAATAGCATGGCCCGCGATTCAGACGACTTCGGCGTACTCAAGCTGACGCTGCACGATGGGAGTTATGACTGGCAGTACGTGACGATACCGGGAAGCTCCGGCTTCACCGATTCAGGAAGTGCAAACTGTCATGCGGCACCATAAAAGCGCTCAACGTCGAAGTATGCGGCGCCGGTTCTCCGTTACGAGCGCGGCGCTCCTCATAGCAGTCCTTGTCCTGGCGGGCTGCGGAGCCCCAGCGGTCACTCCGACGCGGACGGCGAAGCCATCGCCGCCCGCCACCATCAGCGCGCGGGCGACGATCGCCCCGGTCGCGACACACGTCGGCATAGCGGACGCGACGGCCACCCGCGTCGCCACGACGAAGCGCCCGCTGCTCGATCACATCTACCTCATCGTCATGGAGAATAAGGAATCGACGTCGATCATCGGCAGCAGTGACGCGCCCTATATCAACTCGCTCATTCAGCAGTACGGCGTCGCGCGGGATTACACCGGCGTCGCCCATCCATCGGAACCAAATTACCTCGCGCTCTGGGCCGGATCGACCTTCCGTGTCACCGACGACGGCAGCCACAACCTGACCGGCGAGACGCTGGCCGATCAGATCGACGCGGCCAACATGACCTGGCGGGTCTATGAGGAGAACTACCCCGCCGGCGAAACGTGCTACACCGATTCAAGCGCACACGGCGGCCCGGACGGCTCCGGTTCCTACGCGCGCAAACACAACCCGGCCATCAGTTTCACCAACCTGACTGGCGACGCGGCCCGATGCAGCCAGCACATCACCGACTTCAGCCATTTCGATGCGGCCGCCGCGGACTTCAGCTTCATCGTGCCGAATCTCTGTCACGATATGCACGATTGCCCGGTGAAACAGGGCGATGACTGGCTGCAACAATGGCTACCACAACAGATCCTCAATACCGCGACGTGGAAGAACTCGAACAGCGCGATCTTCATCACCTGGGATGAAGGGAGCAACGACAACGGTGGCGGCGGCACGGTGCCGCTCATCGTCATCTCCCACAAAACACCCGCAGGCTTCGTTTCAACGCAGCCGTACAATCACTACTCGCTGCTCCGCACCATCGAAAACGTCTGGGGCTTCTACTGCCTGCGCGACGCCTGCCAGGCCCCCGATCTCGGTGAGTTCTTTCCGTGAAACCCGTCAATCCTTTTCGTCTCACAGAGCACGATGGCGGGTATATGGAGAGGGATGCATCACGGGGGTTCAAGAGAACAGCAGGCGACGTAACGCCTCGATCCCGCTCCGGAGGAGATCGGGCCGGCCGAAATCTCGGCCGGCAAGGACCGCGTGCAATGGCGCGAATCGCCGGTACGCATCGCGGCGCATCCAGAAAGCGCGATCAGGCGTCAGGCTTCGCAGCCGCTCAACCACCGCCTGGACCAGCGGTTCGGGCCAGCCTGCCAGATCGAGCGCCGGATCCGCCCACATCGCGTCGCCGAAGTCGATGATGCCGCTCAGTCGCCATGGGTCAGGCTCGATCACGATATGCTCCAGGACGAGATCACCATGGATCAGGCACGGTTCGAATGCCCGGCTGGCCGGATTCGTCAGGTAGTCGTGCCACCACGCCTCGTAGCGTTCGAAGGCCGCGACGCTCAGTCCCTGTCGCACATCGGCTTGCGTTCGCCGGTACAGCACCTGGTGCCGCTCGATCCAGGCGTCCGCCGTGAAGCGCGGGATTTCGAGTGAGCGCAGCTCTTCGGCGGCGATCTCGTGCAGCGCATCGAGAAAGCGCGCCAGATCGGGAGCGATGCCCGCGATGAGCGCATCGTCGAGCGCAACCGTATCCAGCGCTACACCGGGAATCCTCCGGTAGATCATCAGCGCGATGTCCGGCGATTCGGGCGGCCGTGCGACGAACTCGGGATAGGGCACCGGAACCGACAACGACGGACCGATTGCCCGCAACAGTGCCGCCTCGATCTCCAACATCGTCGTCGTTCGCGCGTCCTTCGCGAAGCGTACAATCCGCTCATCGTCAACGACGAAGACCACGTTGTCCCAACCTGCACCGAGATCGTCAAACCGCTTCGGCGATAGGTCGGGCCGGGCCGAACGAAGCAGCGTGCGATAGCGTTCTTGATCCATCTTCAGGCCGTGGCCACTGTCATGACACCGGCGACGAAGGCGACGACGATGATAAACCAGCGAAAGATACGCTCCGGCAGGCGCGTTCCGAGCGCGATGCCGATCTGATTGCCGATCAGCGAGCCGGGTAACCAGAGAAGGAGCGCTGGAAAGAGCGCTCGCGTATTGAGCGTATCGCTCAGCCAGAGAATGCTGAGCGCGATCGCGTTCGAAGCCACGAAATAGAACGCCAGGTCGGCCAGAAAGCTCGCCGGGGCGACTTTATCTCGCGCCAGCAAGAGTACGGCCGGCATCCCGTTGAGCGATGTCGTGGCGCCGAGAAAACCACCGGCGAAACCGGCGATGATCGGCCCGCCCTTCAGCGGTCTGGGTGGTGGGCCACTAATCGTGCGGGCAAGAACCAGCGTCAGCACGAGAACGACCACACCGGTGCCGAACTTGATCGCATGCGACGAAACGCTGGCCAGCACGAGCACCCCCAGCACGAGTCCGGGGATACTCCCGACGATGAGCCAGGACGAACGCCGCGTGATGGCACGGCGCAGCCTCACCGTCGTCGCGACGCGCGTCAGCATATTCATCGACAGGTTGAGCGTAACCACGAACGGCAGTGGAAAGCCGAGCAGCAGCAAAAACGGCGCGCTCACCAACGAGGACGCAAACCCCGCGGCGCCGCCCAATGTCGCGGCCAGCGCGATCAATATCCCGCCGAGCAGATAGCTCATCCCCAATCCGATCCACAAGGTATTGATCTCTCGCAGAGACGCAGAGAACGCGGAGATTTTCAAAGACTACGAACTTTGCGTGCTCCGCGCCTCAGCGAGAGACAATCCCCGTTAAGGCAGCGCAGCCGGACTCGGCACGCTGGCGATCATGACGTTCACGCAGGCCGGTTTGCCGCTCGTCATCGCCCGTTCGAGCGCTGGGAGAATCTCCTCGGGGCGCTCGACATACTCGCCATGCCCGCCGAGCGCTTCAACCACCCGGTCATAGCGCGTCGGCAGGAGATCGCTGGCGATCACCCGATCTTCGCCATAGATGCGCACCTGCCGGTGACGCTCGGCTGCCCAGGTCGCATCATTCCCAACGATCGCGACAAACGGAACGCCGTGGCGTACGGCGGTATCGAACTCCATCCCATGGAAGCCAAACGTGCCATCGCCGAGGATGGCGAAGGTCGGCGCATCGGGATTGGCGATCTTCGCGCCGATCGCCAGCGGGATCGACGAGCCGATCGAGCCGAACTTGCCGTGCAAGAGCGGCATGAACGGCGCTCCGGCCAGCCCCCAACGCATCCACTGTGAAAACTCACCGCCATCCTGGGAGACTTGCGATCCCGACGGCAGGAACGACCGCAGCTCCATCGCCAGCCGCAGCGGGTGAATCGGCGTTCCGTCAGACTGGCCGAACGACTCCAATTCCTGCAGGTTGCTCTGTCGCAGGGCCTCGACATCTTTGGCCCAACGGTGATGGTTCCAGCGAATCGCCGTGACGGCGTCGGCCAGTTGGGTTAACACCGCCGCCGAGTCACCGGCCACGCCGAGCGCCACCGAGGCGTTGCGCCCAACATCGGCCGAGCGGGGCGCCACATGAATCACTCGGGCACCTTCGGCGAACGCCTCTTCTCTTCCGAACCGGACGATGTAATCCTGTGGCGCCACCAGCAACACGACATCCGCCCGCGAGACCGCCGCACCGGTGCCGTTGAAGGCCGGATCCGCCAGGCCACGCGAGCTTTCGAGCGCCAGCCAGGGGATGCCGGTCCGTTGCACGAACTGGCGTAAACGCGCGCCCGCTCCACCACGTGCAACCGAGGGGCTGACCAGCACCAGCGGACAGCGCGCCCCTTGCAAGAGCGAGATCGCCGCCTGGATCAACGATGGCTCGGCAAAGCGGAGCGCCGGGCGAAACGTCCACGGTTGCAAATGCGTGTTCGCGTCGTCCACCGTCTCGGCCAGCACGTCGGACGGGAGTCCGAGGTAAACCGGCCCAGGCCGCCCCTCCAGCATCGTGCGCCAGGCGCGCGACACGAAACCGGGGATGTCGACCGCCCGTTCCACCGTCCAGGCCGCCTTACAGACCGGCCGGGCCACTCCCGCCTGATCAAGCTCCTGAAACCCACCGAGCCCGACGGTCGCCTGCTCGCTCGCGCCGCTCAACCAGAGAACCGGCGTCTCCGACGCCATCGCATTGGCGATTCCCGTCACCGTATTCGTATGCCCCGGACCGGCTGTCACGAGGCAGACGCCCGGTTCACCGCGCACCTTCGCCCAGGCATCGGCCATATGGGCGGCAGCCGACTCATGACGGGTGTCCGTGATGTCGATCTCCACGTCGAGACAGGCGTCGTAAACTGGTAGAATCTGATTCCCCGAGAGGCTGAAGAGGCGCGTCACCCCGGCATCATGCAGCGCGCGCACCAGCAACTGGGCACCATTGACGGTCGTCATCGTTCCATCCCCTTTCGCGACGTGTCACATCCCGATTCCGGCTCCACGAGAGCGACAGATGCGGGATGACTCCGGTACAATGCGGTCGCCATTCGTGGTCGCTAATTCAGAAGGAGGCGGCGTGCAGGAGCGAGGTCCCGCACTAGATGTTGACGATCTGTTCGCGCCCGGCGGCTTCCTGATCGATACCAATGGAGATTCACTCCCCGATTCCATTCGTGCCTGCATCGTACTTGAAGATGAACCCGATGCCGAGATGTGGTCCGCACTGCTCGATCTGGCGGCGAGGCTCGGCGTCGAAACGTCCGGATTCACCCCGCCGCTCTTCAACGATAATCCGGCGTTGGACCGGCTCCCGATCGTCGTGCGTCGTGGCCGGAGCATTCGCCCCCACCTCGTCGCCGACGGCTGGCACGATCGACCGGCCGTCATTCTCGAAGGGGTCGATTCCATCCGCGATCTCACGCTGCGGGGGCGCTGCGTCGAAAGCAATTCCGCGAAGAGCAGCCAGCAGCCAGAAACGCTCGATCTAGCCCGGCTATTCGAGCGCGACGGACTGCTCATCGACACCGACGACAATCAGATTCCCGATGGCAGCCGACTCTGCGTCATGGTACCCGAGGATCTCCCTCGCTGCGTAGGCATGGCGCTCGCGCATTTCGTCGTGCGTCTCGGTATCGAAAGTTCCGGCGTCGATCTGCCGATCGCGACGACCGCCGCGCAACCGTTCACCGGCTCCATCCCACTCATCATGCGTTTCGACAACTCCGCCGCCGCGACGCTGGCCGTCACGACGGTCGCGAATCGGCCCGCGCTCGAACTGGTCGGCGATTCGAACGCGGTCGCGGCGCTCCTCGATCGCCTGGCGTTCAACTGGCCGGCCCCGCCCGCGTCAACGACGCGCATGGACGCGCCGGAAATCGCCAACTGGCTCCGCTGGAGCCTGGCTGCCTGGACGCCCGAGGGCCAGACGGCCGCACTCATCGCCGACCTCGAAGCGCCTCCGGCACGCACGACCGGCGCGCTCCGGCTGCTCGGCTCCGACCCCGACGAACTCAAGACGCAGACGAGACTCGCTCGCCAGGCAGCCGGGGAACGGCTGGAAATCTCCGGGCCGGGTCGTGCGCTGGCACTGTTCACCCAGGAATGGTCAGGACGCTGGGAAGTCGATCGCGCGCTCGATCTGCTGCACGAGCGCGTCGTGCCGGAACTCGATCGCCGCCTGCCGCTTGATCTCATGGTCATCGTCTCCGAACCGGCGCAGGTTCGGCAACGGTTGCGAGACCGGATCACGCGGGAACTCGTACAGGCCGGCTTCAAGCGCGAGCAGAGCCGTGTTCACGTTCTCGACGCCTACAAGACCGGGCTCAGCTGGCTGCGCGAGGTCGTTCTGCCTGCCTGGCGCCACATCGGAGGTATCGCCAGGATCGAACTCCTCTTCCAGCCGCTGGAAACAGCTGAAGGGGAGAACGCACTCGATCTTCGCATCCGCTGGCTACAGGAACTCTTTCCGGCCGACGAGATACTGGCCGCGGCCTTTGGCCTTCCGCTCGAACGCGTGAAGCTCGATGAATACGACGGCGAGGAGATCTACCGCGTCAACGCCTACGACGAGAGCGGCACGCTCCTCGCCTACGACGAGTTTTCACCGATCTGGAACCGGCGGCCGTATATCGGCCCGTTCCCAAGCGCCGGGCAGGTACATGTCGTCTCCGGTGGGATTCAGGCAAGGCAGGCCGACCTGACGCTCGTCGAGCCGCTACCCACCGATGCCGAGGCGTTCTGGGATTATCTGCACGAAGAGGTATTACCGGCCATCGGCAGCG
The DNA here is from genome assembly GCA_937891245.1 of uncultured Thermomicrobiales bacterium. GTDB lineage: Bacteria > Chloroflexota > Chloroflexia > Thermomicrobiales > Thermomicrobiaceae > CALAGB01. The sequence goes on from CALAGB010000428.1 coordinate 17,424, forward strand.
CCATCATGCAGGAAACCGGCGGCGAGCCGCGGGCCGAGGATCAGCCGTTCTTCGATGAACTGCTCATCGAGGTGACGATGAGCGAAACGAATGAACCGTTCGGGATTCGCGAGGAGATGAATTCAGCGGCCGAGGCGTTGCACGAGGACATCTATTTCAACATTCTCGATTATGTCGAGACGCTTGGTGCCGAAACAACCGGCGCGAAGCTTGGTGCACCGGGCGGCATCATTCCGATCGTGCACGTGCGGCCGGGGATGCCGCCACACGCGCGCATCCGGCTGCGCGGACGCGCCCGCTCCGTCGCGCGACTGGAAACGGAAAGCGGCACGACCCCGATCGGTGAGATCCTGGCCACTCCACCGCTCGCGCCAACTGTTCGCTCGATCGCGATGATGGGAGCTGAAGCCCAATTGACGTTTCGGTTTGAATCGATCGATGAGGTGCTCCAGCGGCGACTGATCGCGTTAAGCCGAGTCGTCCCGGCCGATCCCGCGTTCCCCGCCCTCTTTGTGCATGCCGGCAACGCCGCGCCGGTCGCCCTCGGCTGGCCGAGCCCGCGAGACGTGCCCCAGACAAGCGCCGCCGGTGAACCAGTTTCGGAGTCCCGCTTTCTCAACGAAACCTCGCTCGCGGCTCAGTTGCAGCGGCTCGCCGCGCATCCCGAGGTCCGTATCGAACCGGCCGTCGACTGGTCGTATCAGGGCCGCCCGATCCCCGGTATTGAGGTGACCGCGCCGATCACCAGCGCCGTCTGGTCACGCAAGAAACTCTCGATCTTCAAGCCGACATTTTTCATCATCGCCCGGCATCACGCGAACGAGGTCGCAAGCACCACGGCTGCACTCAAGCTGGTCGAGCGCTTGGTCAGCGACAACAAGTGGCGGCGCTTGCTCAGTCGCGTCAATATCGTCATGCTCCCGTTCGAGAACGCCGATGGCGCCGCGCTCCACGATCGCCTGCAACGCGAACATCCGACCTGGAAGCACCATCCAGCGCGGTATAACGCCGTTGGCTACGAATTCGCCGAGGACAACAACAACCCGGATACGCCGTTCGGTGAGTCGCGCGTGCGCCGGCGCATCTGGCAGCGCTGGCTGCCCGATATTGTGGTCGATAATCATGGCGTCCCCTCGCACGAATGGGCGCAGATTTTCGCCGGGTTCGGCTCACCGCCACGCTTCCGCACCAGCTACTGGCAGGTGCAGGCCATGATTTACGGCATTCTCTTTTTCATGGAAAGCGAGCAGTTCCCCGAGCATCGTCACGCCGCCCATGCGCTACGTGAAGAAGTGTCTCGCGCGGTCTCGTCAGATGCCGAATTGCTTCAGTGGAATCGCTGCTATCGCGAACGGTATGTCAGCTGGGGAACACGCTGGGTGCCCGAGCGCTTTCCGGCTACCACTCATCGCGACATGATCTGGTACTTCGGCGGTTACCCGGCCGGGCAGGAACGCGCTCGACGCAGCCCGGCGGCGCGCTACCCCGCAGTGACGGTCGCGTCCTGGGTGACCGAAGTGCCGGACGAAACGGCACACGGCGAGCATCTGCGCCTCACCGCCAAAGCGCATCTCGTCGCGAATCGTGCCACCATCGATTTGCTGGCCGCATCGGCAACGCCGCCCGAGCGGCGTATGCTTCGGACGGCACGCGGCACACGCATTATCGTTAGCCGCCGCCGTCCCATCGTCATCGGTCCCTGAACGAATGTATCGAGCGAGCCATGCCAACCGTTGCCGGCCGCGCCGCGAAACGACCACAAGCAAACGCGCTCACCCGACGCGATTTCTTCCACGATGTCGCCGATGCGCTGCGTCAGTCGCTGCCCGAACCGCTCCGGGGTTTCGAGTTCTGGACCGGTGCCGAAAACTTCAAGCTGAATTACGGCCGTCCGCGTGTGCATTACGAGATCTGGACGAACGGACGCGACCGCCACATCGAGGTCGGCCTGCACTTCGAGGATGGACCGGAGAGTACCGAGCGGCTGCTGCGCTTCTTCGATGCTCGCATCGTTGAAATCAAGCATGAACTCGGACCCGCTGTCGAACTGGAACGCTGGACCAATTCCTGGGGACATCTCTTCCGGCTCATCCCCTACCAACCGTTGACCGACGAGCTTACCGCCGAGGTCAGCCAGGAGCTGACACGCATGATTTGCGTGCTGCAACCACTGCTCGATGAAGCGCTGCCTCGGAAGCGCGCAACTTCGGCGATCTTACACACGCAAAGCTAAACCAGAGTTCGTCCGGAACCGGCGCGGGTTTTTCCTGACCGCCTCTCGCTTGCGCATAAACCTACAATGCGTGGACGACTCGCGGCGGGCGTGTAAGGGCCACACATCTCGATGGCGAACTGGCTTGCACTGATCGACACCACCCTGATTCTCATTAGCGGAGTGTCGCTTCTCTTCGGCTATTACTTCATCCGCCACAAGCAGATCACGCGGCACCGAAACGCGATGCTGACGGCCTGCACCTTCGCCGCGCTTTTTCTCGTCGTCTATATCTATCGTTATCTGACCGAGCCGACCAAGGTCTTCGCTGGATCGGGTGTCGTCCGTGGCGTCTATCTCGCGATTCTTATTACGCATACGATCCTGGCGACGGCCATCATCCCGCTCGTCCTGATCGTGCTCTATCGGGCGTTGACGAAGCAGTATGCGCGGCACAAACGGCTGGCGCGCAAGACGCTGCCGCTCTGGTTGTACGTTGCGTTGACCGGCTGGATAATTTATATGGCGCTCTACCAGATCAATTTTTCCGGGACGTAAGACGCACCCCTGTGCGAAGCAGGAGAGAACGAAACGAATACGTTGCACGATGCCATAACCGTCCGCGCGCTGGTCAAAAACTACGGCGATCGACGCGCGGTCGATGAACTGAGCTTCAGCGTCTGGCGCGGCGAAATCTTCGCCCTGCTCGGGCCAAACGGCGCCGGCAAGACAACGACGGTCGAGATGCTGGAGGGCTACCGAACCCCCGATTCCGGCGAGGTGCGCGTCCTCGGGCTCGACCCAATCCGCGATGGCGCCGAACTCAAACAGCGCATCGGCGTCATGTTGCAAAGTGCCGGTGTCTATCCGACCGTTACCCCACTCGAAATATTGAAACTCTTCCATGATTTCTATCGCGATGCCGAAGATCCACACGAACTGATCGAGCTCGTCGGACTCGAAGAATCAGCCCATACGCGCTTCCGCCAGCTTTCCGGCGGGCAGCAACGCCGACTCGCCCTGGCCGCCGCGCTCATCGGCAAACCGGAGCTGCTGTTCCTCGACGAACCGACCACCGCGATGGACCCGCAGGCGCGCCACATGACCTGGGATATCCTGCAAACGCTGCGCGACCGGGGTCTGACGATCTTGCTCACGACACATTTCATGGAAGAAGCCGAGCGACTCGCCGACCGCGTCGCCATCATTGACCACGGCCGGCTGCTGGCGCTCGAAGAGCCACGCGTCCTGACGCAGACGAGCGCCGAAGAGGTGCAGTTCAGCGGCCCGGGTGGGCTCGACATGGCGCTGCTCAACCGCTTGCCCTCAGCGCATGGTGCCCGCGAGGAACGCCCCGGCTTCTACGTTATGCAGACGGCACGGCCGCTTGATCTGCTCGTCGAACTGACGACCTGGGGACGCGACCGGGGGATATTGCTCAACGACCTGCGCGTCGGTCACGAATCGTTGGAGGAGGTCTTCCTCCGCCTGACCGGACACGAGCTTCGCGAATAACCAGATCGAGAGACAAACCGATGAAAGCGCTCATCGCCCAGACGAAAATGGAACTGATGCTGACCCTGCGTCAGTTCGAGGGAATGCTGATCACCGTTATCTTCCCTCCGGTTCTGCTCATTTTCTTCGCCGGTATCGGGGTCAAGCCTTCAAGCGCCGATCGACCGATTGACTTCCTGCTTCCTGGGATGCTGGCACTCGCCGTCATGTCGACCGGCCTCGTCAGCCTCAGCATCCGCACCGCCTACGAACGCAACTACGGCGTCCTGAAACGGCTCGGCAGCACCCCACTCTCGCGCGGGCAACTCCTCATCGCCAAGATCATCTCGGTTATCGCCATTAATATCCTCGATATCGTCATTCTGATCGCGATCGCCTTCTTCCTCTTCGGTTGGCACCCAACCGGTGCGTTGCCGATCGCGATCTTCGCGCTGATTCTCGGAACAGCCACCTTCTCCAGCTTTGGCCTGATGCTGGCCGGTTCGGTCCGACCAGAAACGACGCTGGCGGCGGCCAACACGCTCTTCTTTCTCTTTTTGCTGCTCGGCGGAATCGCCTGGCCGCTGGATAAACTGCCGTCGTTCCTCTCGGTTCCGGCGCGCATCTTCCCGTCGAGCGCCTTCGCCGACGCCCTGCGTGATTCGCTCGCCAAAAACCCCAGCTTCTCGCTCTGGAACATCCTGATCCTGGCTGCCTGGGGAGTGGTGACGCTTGTCATCGCCAGCCGGACGTTTCGCTGGGAGTAGCGCGACGCGCTATTCCTCTTCGTGAAGAATGAAAAGCTCTTCGAACGGACGGCGGCGCAGATTTTCGCGTTCCGCCTGGACGCAAGGATGGGGGAGGGCGGTCAAGCGACGCTTCTGGTATTCGAAGCGAATGCCCGGCTCGCTACCGGCCCGCAGGCGACCGGTACCGAAGGTCGCGCCCGTCAGCGCTTGCACGGCATCGATCAAAATTGCACTCTGGACGTCCGAACCGGCCGCGATCCGTAACTCCGGATCCTTCGGCAAAATATCCCACTCGATCGCGATGTATTGCACCAACCGCGCTCCGGCAATCACCCCGCCGGTGATCGCGCCGTGGAAATGGCCCGCTTCGGTTTCCAGTTCGCCTAACCAGGTCGGATCTTCTTTATCGAGCACATAACGGTCACGCGCGCCGCGTGCTGAGAAGACGATGTCGTTGGTCGGAGCGTAGCGTCGAACATCGACGACCGGCGTTCCGTCAATGAAATCCAGTGCTTCGAACTCCAGCGTCGTACCACTCACGCTCAACAGTCGGGCCGGTGTACTGGCCAGCGAATTGGGACGCGTCGTGGACCGGAGGCCGAAAATGCCACGCCTGCGGTGCGTCGGCCGGTAGTTCGGCCGCACAATCTGCAGACGCTCGCGATCAGCGTCCTCCAGCCAGCCGGTAATCCAGAGGTGGGTGTTCTCTTCGATCAAATAGAGGCCGTCGGCGTACTCCGAGAAGAGGTGAACCTTCGCGGGCACACCCTGCGGCGACATTAAACGCCGGTCGCTCACCGGCGACTCAACCACGCCGATCTGGTAGAGATCGAAATCCGACACCTGCGAACCCGCCTCAAGCTGCCAACGGAGGTCATGGGTTCGCGCTGCTAGGCGGTTGCCTTGGCCGCGTGAACCTGAACCGTATGATACCCCGTGGAGCCATCTGGCGCGGGCGGATTTTCCTGGTTCGTCTGTGTTTCGCCAGTGCCGTCAGTCGCACGTACCATGATCGAAAAGCGGCCCTCGGATGGTGGCGTCCAGTTGTAGGTCCAAATCGTCCAGGCGAGCGGTGACAGCGGTTTCTCCAGCTTGGCGTCGTTCCAACTGCGACCATTATCGCTCGAGAATTCGACCCGCTTGATGCCGCGACTCCCGGCGAACGCCACCCCGCCGGCCTTGACCGGCACGCCTGCCACGAGATCGGTCCCTGGTCGCGGGTAGTCGATGCGCGACATCGTCTGCTCGATCGCGACGTCGCTCCAGCCCTGATGCTGCCAGAAACCCTTGATGTCGCTGTCTACCAGATTGATCTTCGTCAACCATTTGACGTTCTTCATGCCGTAGATGTTGGGGACCAGCAGGCGAACCGGAAAGCCATGTTCTTTCGGTAGCGGCTGGCCGTCGATTTCGTACACGAGGAACGTGTTCGGATCCATCGCCTTCTCGATCGGGAACGACTCAGTGTAGCCGTCGGCCGCGTGCAATTCGACGTCGACCACCCCCGGCTTCACACCCGCTTCATCCAGCAGTTCATGGAAGGGGAAGCCGGTCCATTCGCCGGTGCTGATATATTCGCCACCGACCTCGTTGCTAATGCACTCCAACGTGGCAATGTGTTTGGTCGCGTGCCGGGACTTGATTTCGTCGTATGTGTAGCTCTTCGGATGTTCGACCAGGCCATCGATCGTGAGATTCCAGCCACTGGCCGCGACCGACGGATCGACGAAGTTCTTCGAGACGACATAGAAGTCTTCGATCGGCGTGAGCGGTGACGAGATCCCGTCCGGCGTATTCGGCGATGAGGGAACCTGGCTCTTCTGTGACAGCGCGACGAAGAATTTTCCGAGGTAGGCGAAGGCGAGCAGCACCGGCACACCAACGCCGACAAAGGCGACGACGCGACGGCGCGATTCATCGAACGTGCTCGTCAGACTCATATTCGCCGTGATCCAGGCGATCATCAGCCCGGCAAAGAGGAGCGCGATGATGGCAAAGCTGAGAACCGATCGCGTCGTACCGGCGTTGGAATCCGCACCAAAGAACCCGGCCAGGCCAAGCGGAGATAAGACCGCACCGAGCAGAACGAACATCGCTCCGGATGTAATTCCAAAGAGCTTCGCGGGAGCTTCGCCGCGTTTCAGATAACCCGCCAGCAGACCGCCAACCAGCCCGCCGATCGCGATCTGACCGACGAAGATGCACGCAAACAGCAACGGTTTGGCAGAGCCTTCCAGCTGCCCCAGAACGTTGCTGAAGACGCTGAGCGGTATGAGTGAGGTGAGCCGGTCAGACAAAAGCTGAGCCGGAACCGGCGCGCTCCAGATACGACCGAGCAGCAACATAATGACCGAAGCAATAAGTCCGGCGGAGATGCCCGGCAGGTATCCATCGCTGGAAAACGTGAGTCGACGCATAACCAGTACCTTATCAGATGGTTCCGGCGGCCCTATTCGTGACCAAGAACCCGTTCAATTGATTCTACGCTGCGACCCGCCACATTGGATGAAGTCTGCGTTACTCATCTAACAAAAGTATTACGGCTTACCGCCGAAGATGCGGTCATGGGCGTGTTCCGGATCAAAGTCGCGATGCTGCGTGCGGAAAATCTCAACGCCGTCGCGCTCGACGACGCTGTAGACGGTTCCGATGCGCGCTTCGAGGCCCGGCAGATCGGTATGCGCCAGCAGGCAGACCGCGCTCGAAACGTACACGATGCGGAACCCCTGGTTGCGAAACCACTCGATAATCGGCTCTGTCGTCTTGTCCACTTGACCCACTTCACCAGCGACAACGCGTATACGGCAGTCAGATCGTCGCAGTAAGCGCGCCGTGAATCAAGCAGGGCGGAGAGATAGGATAAAAAAACGGGGCCGTGGTTGGCGGCCCCGCAGACAGGGAGGGAGGGAAGAATGGTTCAGGTTTAGCTCTGCCAGCGTTGCTGGCCAGCTAGCTCTAGGCGGGCACTACGCGCCATGAGCCATTCGCGGCTGGATGGGGACCTCACCGCGAAGTCTGAACGGTGTTGGCCGATGTCCGTGGTCGGAAGTTCCCGGGTCAGGCGCAACGCCATCTCGGGACGACGTGCGTTGGCCCAAATCCGGCGGCAACGCGACTCGCGTGTCGGGTGTCTGCGACACCGAGACCGGGTTGAGTCACCCATGTGCCCTCCGGTTCACCCCTACCTGAGAGGGGGACGACTGATCCGTCAACTACCTGTACGTACACTCGCCATACCCCTATTGTACGTACATCTTCCTGGTTGTCAAGGGGTCCGTCGACCAATTGTCAAAATTGGGTGCCGCGGCTCGCGCGAACTGGTGAGATTGCGGTCACCCGGGAACTCGTCATTCTGTGAAGAGACGAGGATTCGGCATTGGAGCGCACTGAGATTGTTCACATCCATGTAGAATTTCCACGCTCCTCGGGAACGTATCCTTAATGGAACAATCGTCGCGTCCAAGCGGTGGAGTCGTATGCCGAAAGTCCGTGATGTGATCCGGCAGCTTGAAACAAGAAGGCTGGATTCTCAGTCGGATGCGAGGAGATCACCGGCAATACAAGCATCCGCAGCGACGCGGCGCCATCGTCACGATTGCAGGTCATCCGCGCGACGAAATTCCCCCGGGAACCTGGCATAGCATCCAAAAACAAGCTGGCTGGAAGGAAGAGAATCGGTCATGACATACATGGTCTTCATCGAAGAAGCACCCCAGAACTATGCCGCGTTCGTCCCGGATCTTCCGGGCTGCGTCGCGACCGGAGCGACGATCGACGAAGTCACCAAGAATATCCGAGAAGCCATCGGCTGGCACATCGAAGCCCTGCGCGCAGATGGCATCGAGGTCCCGAAACCGCGTGCCCGAGCAACACTTGTTGATGTCT
>CALAGB010000429.1 GCA_937891245.1 uncultured Thermomicrobiales bacterium
TTTCTTGATCTGCCCCCCGGTGGCAATGCAGTTGGGATGCGGGAAGACGGAGATCATTCGCTGCGGCTCAGGGTGACAACAGCGGAGAGGTGCACGTATCGAATCACTCGTCTCGGAATGAAAGGGTAATTGTCTGGTGGGCCTGACCGATGCTGCTGTGGCGGAAGATCGCCTGGGCGTGGTGAAGATAGTTATCTGGGTCGAGCATGGCCGGGCTGAAGTGGGTGAGGATGAGCCGTCGAGCATTCGCCTCGCGCGCGATGGTGGCCGCCTGATCAAAGACCATGTGGCCACGTTTTTCGGCACGTTCGCGTAGTTCCGGATCGCCGTAGGTCCCTTCGCAGATGAGCAGTTCGGCGTCGCGCACGAAGTTCGGGATGTCGGAAGTAACGCGCGTGTCGGTGACGAAGCCGACGGAGAGGCCGCTCCGCGGCGGGCCCAGCACCTGGTCCGGTGAGAAGGTTTGACCATCGACGTCGACACTGCTGCCGGACTGAAGCGTGCCCCAAAGCGTGATCGGAATGTCGAGCGCACGAGCACGCTCGGCATCGAATTTTGGCGCGCGGTGGCGCGTGAAGCGATACGCGAGACAGGGTATGCGATGATCGACTTTCAGGGTGCTCAGTTCGAGGCCGTCCGGCAACGTGTGCGTTTCGCCACCTTCCAGTTCGACGATACGTACCGTGAACGGTAGGCGCGGCACGACGATGGTTAATGCCTGCACGACCTGATAGGTGCCGGGCGGGCCGAAGATTGTTAGATCCTCGCTCCGGTTCGAGTGGGCGATCATGAAGAGGACACCGGCGATGCCCGCGACGTGGTCGGCGTGAAGATGCGTCAGCGCGATCGTGCCGACATCGCGGAAGTTCCAGTTGGAGTAGCGCCAGGAGACCTGGGTTCCCTCGCCGCAATCGACCAACACGACATCGCGCTGCGAGCGAACGAGCAGCGCCGACAGCCAGCGTTCCGGAAGCGGCATCATGCCGCCTGTACCGAGCAGGCAGAGATCGATCACGGTGTGCGGCCTCGACTTTCAGCGTCTGGACGTGAAGCAGTGACGGGGCCGGATGTGCGGCCCCGGTTTCCGTCCTTCGCTACGCGTTAACCTCAGGAGCCGGCGTGCTTTGTGCCGGTCTGCTCAAACTCGACCCGGCGATCGCGCGTCTCACCGAGCAGCTCACTCGGGATCGGCTTGGCGCCACCGACGGCGTCGGCCAGGATGATCATCTCGGCCGCTTCCTCGAGCACACAGATCGACTGAATCACTTTATCCATGTTCTCATCGAAGGCGAGCAGACCGTGATTTTCCAGCAAGACGGCCTTCGTCTTCTCACCGACGACATCGATGATATTGGCAACTGAACGTGCCGAGCCGCGCGGGCCGTACTTGGCGACCGGCACCGCCTCGGTGAAATCGAAACGCACCAGTGCCTCGTACGACGGCTCGATCGGTTTGCTGGCGAGTGCGAAGGCGGTGACGTGTGGTGAATGAGTGTGGACCACGCTTCCGATATCTGGCCGCTTGCGGTAGACCGCCGCGTGCATCTGGACGATCTCGTGCGAGGCGGGATCGAGGTCACCGTCTACCAGGTTGCCTTCGAGATCGAGCACGGCCAGATCTTGCGGTTCAAGATGATCGAGCGTCCCTTTACCGGTCAGCACGAAATGATTGCCGTCGGAGAGACGGATGCTCATGTTGCCGTGCTGCGAACGTGACAGGACGCCGCGCTGCACGAGCTGCTTGCCGCCTTCGATGATCCGGGCGCGCGCCGTTCCCGCTTCGGGAACCATCTTCGTGTCGAGCATAGTCCCTGCTCCTCGTCAGTGAGAACGAATAGCGATTTCCGACACTTCACTCATCTTATCGCGTTCATCGCGTGGTGCAACGTGCCAGTAGCAACCGTGGGCGTTCCCTCGGATCGCTTCTCACGGTATAGTGTCGCGGATAGCCGCATGCGCAGATTGATCGGCATATCCAGCGCGGTGACGTGGGGCCGTTGATGAAAGGGGACAAACGTGCAGGGTCGACCGACGACGCTGGCGACTGAGGGAATGGTGGCGACACCGCATTATCTTGCCAGCATGGCCGGAGTGCGGATGCTCAGATCGGGTGGCAACGCGCTCGACGCGGCGATCGCGGCCAACGCCGTGCTCAACGTCGTCTACCCGCACAACTGCTCGGTGGGCGGCGATGCGTTCATGATGATCTGGGATCCCGCACAGAAACAGCTCCACGCCCTCAACGGGGCCGGTCGCTCCGCCGCCGGTGCCTCGATCGAGGCGCTGAACGCGTTGGGTCATACGACCATGCCCGAGCGCGGCAGCCATCCGGTAACGGTGCCCGGCGCGGCACATGCCTGGCACACGGCGCACGCGCGTTTCGGCGCGAAGCCATTCTCGGCCCTCTTTCAGGACGCGATCCGCTACGCAGACAACGGTTTCCCGGTTTCCCCATCGCTCAGCCGGGCGATTGAGATGTATCGCGAGATGCTTGGGCGTCAGAAGGCAGCCGCACGCCAGTATCTACCGAACGGTGCCGTGCCCGCCGGTGGCGATATTCTGCGCTGTCCTGACCTCGCGGCATCATTTCGCGCGATCGCCGAACAGGGTCCGTCGGCGATCTATGGCGGCCCGATCGGACAAGCAATTGCCGACACGATTCGGGCGGAAGGGGCGTTTCTGACCGCCGAGGATATCGCCTCGCACGAAAGCGAGTGGGTCGAGCCGCTCTCAACCACGTACCGTGGCCACCGGCTCTTCGAGATGCCGCCGCCGACCCAGGGGATTGTCGGCCTGGAGCTCGCGAACGTCGCCGAAGGCTACGACATCGCGGCGTTGGGCCGGAACACCGCCGAACAAATTCACCTGCTGGTCGAGGCGAAGAAGCTCGCCTTTATCGATCGCGACACTCATGTCACAGATCCGATGTTCCACGACGTTCCGGTGCAGCGCTTCATCTCGAAGGAGTACGCGGCCGAACAGCGTGCGCGGATCGATCCTCGGCGTGCCGTGACCGATGAACCCGATCCGGCGGGCGGCGGCGATACGATCTATCTCTGTGTCGTCGACCGCGACGGGATGTGCGTCTCGCTGATTCAGTCGATTTTCAACGGTTTCGGCAGCGGATTGGTTGCCGAGGGAACCGGCATTCTGCTGCAAAATCGTGGCGCATCGTTCCGGCTCGATCCGAACGCCGCCAATCGCCTGGAGCCGGGCAAGCGTCCGATGCACACGCTCATTCCGGCGATGCTCTTCCAGGACGATGAACCGGAGGTCGTGCTTGGCACAATGGGAGCGCACGGTCAGGCGCAAACGCACATTCAATTGCTCTGTAACCTGGTCGATTTCGGACTTGAGCCGCAGGCGGCGATCGAATCACCCCGCTGGGTCAGTGGGCGCTCGGTGCCGGACGATCCGGCGCACGTGCTCTATCTGGAAGAGCCGATCGGCGAAGAGGTGCGACAGAAGCTGGTCGCGCTTGGACATGAGGCTCGCTTCATGCCGCCGTTCTCGTCGCTCATGGGCCATTCGAACATGATCCGCCTCGACCGGCGAGGCGTGCTGATGGGCGCGAGCGATCCGCGCTCAGACGGCGCCGCGCTCGGCTGGTAGCGCGTTTGACTGATGCTTAGTTGAGGTTGCCGGTCCAGGGTAGGTGGCCGTTGTTGTGCGGGCAGACATGCCCCTCGGGGCCGATCGGCGCGCCGCAGCGCGGGCAGCGCGGTCGGCCGGCGGCGACAACTTCTTCGATCTGTTCGGAGAGCGCTTTGGCCATTTCGAGCGTGCCGCGGCCGGAGAAGATCGGATCATCTTCGTCATCTTGCTCGATATCGTGGGCGAAGACAGCGATGAGACTCCGCTCTTCGTCGTAGCCGATCATAATCTTGCTGGCGAGGTATTCGGGGGTGGTAGCCGGTATCGGATCGGGTGCCGCCGCCAGGTTCGACACGATCGGCGTCGAGACGAGGCGCGATTCGGTGAGCTGTTCGAGGAGTTGCGTGATCGCTTCGCCCAGCGCGGCGAGTTGCTCTTTTTCCATCCAGAGCAAGATTACGTCAGTCCCGATGCCACCAATCAGGCGAAAGCGACGCTGTCCGGGAACACCGCCCG
>CALAGB010000430.1 GCA_937891245.1 uncultured Thermomicrobiales bacterium
ATGGACGAGATCGGCTTCGTCGTACGCGCCGTTACCGACGCCGGCTTTCTGTTGCTTGACAACGCCCAGGGAACGCGCCGGACATCGCCCGACCGGCGGCAGATGATCGGCCAGCTAGCCCAGGTCCTCGGCCGAGACGGTGTCGTCGCCGAGGGCGTCTTCGCGACGGCGAGCGGTCACGTGATGACTCAGGAGCAACTCGACAAACCCCACCTCGATTTCAACGACTTCTTCATTGATATCGGTGCCAGGAATCGGCAAGAGGTCGAAGCGCGCGGCATTCACATCGGCTCGCCGGTTATCTGGAACTGGCGCTGCCGCCGCTTTGGGACGCGTATCGCCGGCAAGGCGATGGATGACCGTATGCTGCTCGCCGTCATGGACCTGATGCTCGACGATCTCGATATCGACGGCGTGCGCTACGACCTCTGGTTCGGCGCGACGATTCAGGAGGAGAACGGGTTGCACGGCGCGCGCGCCATGGCGCACACCTCCAACTTCGATTACATGATCGCGCTCGACGTCGGACTCGTCGGCGATATTCCAGCGATCTCCGAAACCGAATTCGTCGCCAAACTCGGCGATGGACCGACGCTCGTACACAAAGATCGCGACGTACACTACAATCAGCCGCTCCTCTGGCGGCTGGCCGACGTCGCCCAGTCGAACCGCATCCCCTTTCAACATGGGGTCTATACGAATTACTGCTCGGACGGTATGCCGTTCATCGACCACGGCACGCCGGCGGTGCTGATCGGCGTCCCGACGCGCTACACCCATACCGGCTTCGAGTTCATCGAGGAGAACGACGTCACCGCGACGGTTGCCCTGCTGCGCGCCTTCGTGACGACGGCGCCGGACGCGTAAACGTGCATGTGGCGGCATGAACTGAAATGACACCGCCTGCGGAGGAGTTCGATCTTCGAATAGCGACGCGATCGCAATTGGCACGAGCATGGTATGACCACGAACCGGAGTATGCGACGCGCTCAGAGCGAATCCGTCCAACACGAGCGAAAAGCCGGTCATCTGACCGGCTTTTGGTTGTCGGGGGGTTCGAGCTTCGGGGATTTGTCCAGCAACGGGGGGGCGTCCAGCGCTTCGCCGATCGCCTGCTTCAGAGTGAGCGTCTTTCCGGCTGCCCAGGCTTCGGAAAAGGCTGCCTCGCCGAGGTCAGCACAAGCAACGTCGAGCATTTGCTGGGGAAGGGGTGGCTCAAGCGGGACGGTCGCCGCCCCGCTCGCGGAGCGGAAGGCCTCGGCGGCAGACTGGAGTCGAACAGCCGCCAATGGCTGTCCAAGCGCGATCAGCGCGACGCCGATCCCTTCCAGGCAGACGGATATCCAATGCGGATTCCCAGCATCTCGAAATCGCTCCAGCGCGGCCTGGTAATAGCGGAGGGCATATTCGGGCTCATCAAGCAACCAGGCAAGGGCGCCAAGCCTCACGGCAGCGTGGGGCCGTAGTTCGGACGTCAATCGACCCTGATATAACGCGACACACTCGTCGTAGCAGGCCCGCGCGCGTTCGTAGTCTCCCATTGCAATGAAGACGCGACCAAGTTCCGGGAGTGAGGTGCTGAGCTCCAACGAATCACCGATCTGGTGTGTAAGCGCGGCGCCTTCTTCGTAGGTGCTTCGCGCCGTTTCAAAGTCTCCCAACGCGAACGCGACTCGCCCGAGGAGTACCAGCGATGTCGCGATGTGCCATGGATTCCCAAGTTCGCGCCTCAGCGCAAGTGCTTCCGTCTGATAGGCACGGGCCTCATCGTAGTCTGCCCGGCCGTATGCCAGAAGACCGAGTTGCGAGAGCATACTGCTGATCCAGTACGAGCTTCCGCTCGTCCGGGCCAGAGCGAGCCCTTCCAAAAGATGCGCCCGCGCCGTGCGGCCATCCCCCTGATTGAACGCGATGCGGGCGCTGCCGAAAAGCGCTTGCAAGCGTGGCTCGACCATGTCAAGCGGGCTCGGCTCGGTTATTGCCAGCGCTCGAGCGAGCCAGCTTCGCCCTTCCTCCAACTGCCAGGAGAGATCCCAGTAACGCCAGAGCGCCGCGACCAGGCGCAGCAGCAGATCTCCCGCTTCGCACTCGAAGAGCCACTGGAGCGCGACCCGGAAGTTGTCCCGCTCAAGCTCCAGCTGGCTGAGCCAGCGCGCTTGATCGGGGCTGGTAAGCGATGGTGCGGCTTCTTCGGCTTGTGCCAGGTAACATTCCGCGTGCCGGCGTTGCAGATTCGCCAGTTCGCCCACCTCGACGAGACGCTCGCGAGCATACGCACGCACCGTTTGTAGGAGCGCGAAGCGGAGTTTGCCCTGGCGATCTGTCACACGTTCGAGCAGGCCACACTCAAAGAGACTCGTGAGCCCGGCCAGGACATCCTCGGTGGTCAACTGCGATGAGACGACGGCGGCGGCATCCGCCGGACTGAAGCTGCCGCCGAAGACACCGAGCCGAATGAACAGGAATTGCTGATCCGAATTGAGGAGGTCGTAGCTCCAGTCGAACGCCCTGCGCAGGGTCTGCTGGCGCTCCGGCAGATCACGACCGCCGCCGGTCAACGGCTCTCGCTGATTCATCATGCGGTCGAGGAGTTCGGACGGCGAATAGAAGCGGGTGCGCGCGGCAGCCAGTTCGATTGCCAGCGGTAGTCCGTCGAGACGCGTGCAGATCGTCGCGATCACCGCGAGTGCCGGAGCATCGGCATCGAAATCCTGTCGCGCCAAGCGGGCGGCTTCGACGAAGAGCCGGATCGCCTCGGCACGCTCTATCCGCTCTGGTTCGCGCGCAGCGGTCAGTGCGAGCGGTGGCACGCGATATTCATGCTCACCATAGAGGTGAAGCAGAACGCGACTCGTCGCCAGCACACGGAGATTAGGCAG
>CALAGB010000431.1 GCA_937891245.1 uncultured Thermomicrobiales bacterium
TCTGCGCATCTATGTCCGCCAGCTTCGCCAGAAAATCGAGATCAATCCCGAACGCCCGCAATACATCCTGACCGAAACCGGCATCGGATATCGGCTAAGGATGGAGTGACCTGCGGCGGACGGGCAGTTTCGAAACAGAAACCGACATAAACCCACCGAACCAACACTCATCACGTTACAGAAGCGCGCGCACCGCGCTTTCCCTAACTCAATGATGGCCTGCATCGACGGCTGAGATTGCGTTACCTGTCTAGGCAACGTCGATCATGCAGGCGCCAATGCAGGCCCGATGGGTCTCCCGGCAAACGAACTACCAACCGACCTGAATATCAATTCTGCTTGGCCACCAGCTTACACCTGGACGTGCTGAGGGGTTGGAATGCTTCATCTCCGGGAATGGTTTCCTTGACATTGTAATAATCCCATTTTCCCTTCATCTCAGCGGGAGATTTGACCTGCACGAGGTAGATGTCCTTCACCATCCGCCCATCCTCGCGAATGCGGCCGTTTTGAGCGAACATATCGTTGATCGGCGTCGACTTCAGATGCTTCATCACGGCACCGGGATCGTCGGAGCCGACCGCTTTCACCGCTTGCAGATAGTTTGTCACCGCCGAGTAAGCTCCAGCCTGAACAAAGTTCGGCATTTTCCCGAATTTGTCGAAGAAGCGCTGGCTCCACTGGCGGGTCGTATCATTCAGGTCCCAATAGAACGGCTCGATCAGCAACATCCCCTGCGCCGTCGCGGCGCCCAGTGCGTTCACTTCGGTAATCGTGCCGACCAGCGGAACGATGGTCTGCGCTGGCGTAATGTTGAAATCCCTGGCGGTCTTGATCGAGTTCAGGAGGTCGGCGCCGGCATTGGCCAGGCCAATCACCTTGGCTTTCGAACTTTGAGCCTGAAGCAGGAAAGACGAGAAATCCGCCGTACTGATCGGATGATAGACGGTCCCGACGACGCTGCCGCCGGACGCCTTGATCGCCTCGGTCGCTTCCGACACAAGCGATTTGCCGAGCGCATAATCGACAGCGACAAAGTACCAGGTATCCAGCCCCATGCTCTTCACAATGCGAGCCTGGCCGCGCGAATAGGAGTACGTATCCCAGCTATAGCTGACGGTATTGGGAGAGCACTGTTCGTTGGTCAATCGAGTCGAGCCGGAGCCTGTGACGATCAGCATCCGGTTCTTGGCCTCCGCCACGCCGGAGACGGCCAGCGCCACGCCTGAATTGATCGTTTCCGTGATGAGGTCGACGCCTCCGGTGTCGTACCACTGCCGGGCGATGCCGGTGGCGGTATCGGCCTTGTTCTGATGATCCGCCGTCACAAGATCGATCTTGAAGGCAGGCTTCGCGTTAGCGACAAAATCATCGATCGCCATTTGAGCGGCTGTCACCGCGCCCGGCCCGGCCAGATCCGAAAACACACCGCTCATATCGGTGAGGACGCCGATACGGACAACGCTATCGGAAATTTTGTTTGCTTGCTCAGCCTTTGCGAACGATCCGAGAGTCAGACAAGCCGCAGCGACGGCGCACGCCAGTGTCAACGTCTTCATGGTTTCCTCGCTGGATGGTTTGATTGTTCTTTTGATTGTTCTAATGCGGTACGGCCGTCGGACTATTCAGCCGCGATGATCCGCCCGGGCTCGTTCCGCCTGAAACATCGCTTCGACCAATCTGCGACGTCGTCCATCGTGCTTTGCGTTTCAGGCAAGAAGGGAAATATCGGATAAACATGCACCGAATCGTCGACGATCTTCAGCGTGACATCGACACCCGCACGCTCGGCTTTTTCCGCGAGCCGCGTGGTGTCGTTAAGCAGCATCTCGCCCTGCGAAGCCGTGAGAAAGATCGGCGGAAGATCGGTGAGGTCCCCGAACAACGGTGAAACAAGTGGGTCGGTGGGCTCATGACCCTGGAAATATGACGCGCCCATATAGGTCAGAAGATCGCGGTTGGCAGCGGGATCGTCGCCATTGAACGCTTTGATGCTGTCGCCCGACAACGTCAGGTCGGCGAACGGTGCTGCTGCAAGTATCCCGGCCGGACGCGGCATGTGAGCAGTGCGAATCGCAACCGCCAGCGCGATGGCGAGGCCTGCACCTGACGATTCACCGGAGAGCAGGATTGAATTGGCCGGAACACCCTGATTGAGAAGAGCCCGATAGGCGACGAGCGCATCGTCGATCGCCGCAGGATAAGGGTGCTCCGGAGCCAGCCGATAGTCGACCGTGTAGCAGATACCGCCGACGGCTCTCGCCAGCCGGGACGCGTATTCGAGCGACCCCTTGGCCGATCCGATCATGTAACCGCCGCCATGAAAATGAAGAACGACGTTACCGTTCAGCGAACCGCCGGCGCTGACGCGCCACGCCCTGACGTCACCGAGTTCCTGAGGGGTCGCCTCGGCTGAATCCGGCAACGGAAAGTTCGTCGTCAGGAAACGATCATAAGCTTCTCGCAGTCCGTCATGCCCGCGAGCGACATCCTCCGGCTTGAATGCATTTTTCCAGAGATTGAACGCCTGCTGCGCCTCGGGCCGACGCAATCGTTTACCCTCACGCAGACCGATCACGTTCAGGACTTCACCGGGAGGCCCTTCGACGGCTTTGACGACATTGTAGTTCCAGGCCAATCCCCAACTGGTCTCGGCCATCGGGTCGATGCGTTCCATTCCCTTCCAGCGGCCGTTCCGTCCCTTGATGCGCTGATCCTCGGATTCGTGCATCAGTTTGACGGCGGCGCGAGCGCCGGCCTGAATGCGCGTCGTCCTGGGCAAACGGCGCTCCTGATATTCGAGCAGCGCGTTCGGAATTTTATCCGGGTTTCGCGCCAGCACACGCGCAAGGGTCCATGCATCCTCGATGCTCTGACCCGCGCCCGCTGCGAGGAACGGCACCATCGGATGAGCCGCATCACCCAGCAGCGTGATCCGACCCGTGGTCCAGTTATCGATCGGATCGCGATAATACATACCGGTGATGAAAGCGGTCTTGGTCTTCTCCAGCATCGCGCGCGCGCGGCTCGGCATCCGCGAACGAGCGGAGCATCTCGTCGATATCTCCGTTGTCGCTCCAGGATTCGCGATGAACCTCGCTGGCCGGCACCGAAGCCAGAATACTGTAGAGTTTCTTCGGTCTGACCCAATAGGTAATCAATGTCCGGCCGGGGCCAAACCAGTAGTTGCCATTCTCTCCCAGTTCCAGCCCTTCGAGATCATGAGCCGGGATAAGGGAGCGCCACATCAGAATGCGCGCATCGTGCTTGTCTTCGTCACCGCGCAAATGCCGGCGCACCACCGAATGAATGCCGTCGCAGCCGACGACGACATCGCCAGTCAACGTTTCACCCGACTTCAATTGAACCGAAGCGCCTTCGGCGGTTTGGGAGACGCCGATGCATGAAGCACCGAGCCGGATACATTCGCGCGGAACCGCATCGAAAAGAATATTGATCAGGTCGGCACGATGAATGTTGTACATCGGCGCGCCATAATGTCCGGCCGCGGTATCGCCGAGAATCGCCTGGAATACGCGCCGCCCGGTTCGCAGATCGCGATAATCGTAGGTTTGCGGCTTGACCGCTACGGAAGCGATTTTCTCCTCGAGTCCAAGCTGACGCAGGACGATCACAGCGTTGCTGGCGATCTGAATGCCGGCTCCGATCTCACTCATCTGAGCCGCTTGCTCTATGACAACCGCCTCGATACCTTGCTGACGAAGGGCAATAGCGGCCGTCAACCCGCCAATGCCACCACCAACGATGAGCACGCGCATGGTCATCTCTCCGTTATTAAGCTATTTCACTTAACATGACAGAGACCGCTAAGAAGTCAAGACGGGTGCGTCCGCCCCGTGCGCCTTCATTTCACACGAAGAATCAACTGAAGATGGCTGCGCGGCAGTTGTTCGCACGCCAGGGGGTCGATGGCGTCACGGTGCAGCAGATCGTGAGCGCCGCCGGCGTCCGGAATAACGCAGCCCTGCACTACCACTTCGGATCCAAGGAAGATTTGATCCGGGAGCTGGTAATTGACGGCGCTGCGGTGCTGAATGCCAGACGGCAGCAGATGTTGCGCGACCTCAAGGCACGGGGTGGACCAACGACGATCCGCGAAGTGTTGGAAGTCCTGGTCGTCCCGGTGATCGAACTTGAAGACAACGAGCAGTGGCGCGGCTACATCCGCTTCACATCGAATCTTCAAGCCACCAACCGCGATGTTCTGTTGGCGGCGCTCAATAACAAATGGAACGCCGGGTACATCGCCTGCTTCGATTACCTGAAGCAGATGATCCGCATTCCGCCGGCGCTGATCGAGCAGCGTCTCTCGATATTCTCAATCTCCGCGAACGCGATTTTGTCGGCGCGCGAGGCAGCGCTTGAATCACGGCAATCCAAGGGAAGCCGACTGTGGGATAGATCGTTCACACTCGAAAATATTCTGGATATTTTCGAAGCGATGCTGACCTGCGATCCATCGGCCGCAACGCTGGGGACCGTGCGTTAGCTTGCCCGGTTCGCTGATCTCGTATCTGCGCTAGCCCAATCGCACCTAATCCACCGATTCGAGCGCACAGGAAGCGAACAGGAAATCGCGGATCGTCGAGATTTGGCCATCGCGCCAATCGACCAGCACGAAATAGGCCGGGTTCTCCATTGCGCTGCTTTCGAAACCCAGCATGGCCGGGCGACCTTCGACCGCGCCGAAGGCGAACCGCCATTTCGTTTCTTCCGCATAGCGCGTGAAGTAAGGAACGATCTTGTCGCGGCCTTCCCATTTG
>CALAGB010000432.1 GCA_937891245.1 uncultured Thermomicrobiales bacterium
TGGGCTTCTTCATAAAAGAACCCTTCGGTGTGTACGTTCGCATAGCAGCGAGCTTGCATTCTATTTTCGTGGCATCATAGTGGACGAACGACTGTTCTCGTCAACAATTGTCGTTGGCCGTAGAATTGTAGCACAGCCATTGGACACCTCAGTGGAGGCGAACATGTCCGAAGAAGATCATGCCGCACGCGACGCGCGGCTCATCGAAAGCGAAGCGCGCTACCGAGCGGTCATCGAAAACGCCTCTGACATGATCCAGAGTGTGCTCCCGGACGGCACCTTCGAATTCGTTAATAACGCCTGGTTACGAACGCTCGGCTACACCGCCGACGAGGTCGCGAAGTTGATTATCTGGGACGTGATTTATCCCGCGTCGATGGAACATTGTCAGCTCCTTTTTGCGCGCGTCTTTGGCGGCGAAGAGTTGCAGGATGCCGATCCGGTTTTCATGACGAAAGACGGCGCTCCGGTTCCGGTCGAAGGGAGCGTCACCATTCGCGAACTCGACGGCAGAATCATCGCGACGCACGGATTCTTTCGTGACATTAGCGAGCGAATTCGGGCACGTGAACTGGAAGAGGAAAACGCGCGACTCGAGCGCGAGAAGATGGCCCGCTATCTTGAGAAGATGGCCGCGCTCGGCAAGCTTTCAGCCGGTCTCGCGCATGAATTGAACAACCCGGCCGCGGCCGCTCAACGCGCGAGCGCGCGACTGAGCGACGCGCTGCTCCAGCAACACGCGACGTTACAGGAGATGCAGTCGTTCGGGTTTTCGGCCGAGCAGTGGCAGGCGTTCAACGCAACACTGGATCGCGCTGCCTGCGGCGATTTTGGCAAGGCGTCGGCCGACCCGCTCCAGATTAGTGAAGCCGAAGACGAACTCGAATCGTGGCTCTCCGATCGTGGCGTTGACAAGGCCTGGGAAATCGCACCGAATCTGGTCGCGGCGAGGATCACCGTCGAGCAGATCGAGGAGATGGCCACCGGTCTGCCGGCCGGCGCGCTCAAACCTGCGATCAAGCGCATTGTTGAGGTGTGCGAAGAGCGCGAGCTGGCCAATGTCATCCAACGCAGCACGCACCGAATATCTGAACTCGTGAGCGCCGTCAAGGCATATTCCTATATGGACCAGGCGATCGAACAGTACGTCGACCTGCACGAGGGGCTTGAAAATACCCTGATCATCCTCGCCCACCGGCTGAAGAACGTGACGGTGAAACGAGACTTCGATCGCTCGCTACCGGCGATTCCGGCGCATGGCAGCGGCTTGAATCAGGTCTGGACGAATATCCTCGATAACGCGGTCGACGCCGTCAACGGGACCGGGACGATCCGTATTCGCACGCGCCGGGACGGCGACCGGGCGGTCGTTGAGATCACCGACGACGGCTGTGGTATTTCGCCGGAGAACCTCTCCCGCGTTTTCGAGCCCTTCTTCACCACCAAACAGCAAGGGCAGGGTACCGGCCTCGGGCTGGACATCGCCTGGCGCATCATCACGCAGGAACACTTCGGTGCGCTCGACGTCGAATCCCGGCCGGGAGAGACAACCTTCCGCGTCTCCCTGCCGATCGGGGCGGCCTCGACGGACTGAGCCCCAGCCACGCATGACCACCGCGGGGAGCGACGAGCAAAAGCGTCGCTCCCCTATCACGGCACTAGGACGATTCGAGGATCAGACTCCTCGTCTCATCCACCAGTGCCCGCCAGCCAGGCGGGAGCACCGTCGTCGTGTCGTATTGGGTGATGATCGCCGGACCGTCGAAGGTGACGCCTGGGACGAGCCGCTCACGCGCGTAGATCGGCGTGTCATGCGCGTCGGCACCTGCTTGACCGGCGAAGATGACGGCGCGGGTCGAAGCCGGCTCTGCCTGCGCATTCGCATCGAGCGGAGTGCGCGCGATTTCCGGGCGGTCGGCCAGCCCGCGCGCTTTCAGCCGCACGTTCACGACCTGCACCTGCTCGGTCGGATCGCTGTAACCGAAGCGCCGATCGTGCGCGCGATGGAAGTCCTCAACCGCCACGCCCAGGTCACCCGAATACGGCACGACCAGCTCGTACGATTGTCCTGAGTAGCGCAGATCGAGGTAGCGTTCGATGATGATGCGCTCCGGCGACAGACCTTCGGCCGCCAGTTCGGCACGACCGCGCGCGTCCAGCTCCGCGAAGACCGGCTCGACGACGCCGTCCGCTGCAGCGGACGCCACCATGACGGTACGCACGTAATCTTTCAAGATGTCGGCCGCGAGCATCCCGAGCGCCGACAGCACGCCCGGCGTCGACGGCACGAGCACGCGCGGGATGCGCAGGGCGCTCGCCAGCTCACAGGCGTGCAGCGGGCCGGCTCCGCCGAAGGCGACCAGGGTGAAGAGACGCGGATCGTGGCCGCGCTCGACCGAAATGACGCGGATGGCGGCTTCCATATTTGCGTTGGCTATCCGCACCATACCGAGCGCCGCTTCCTCGACGGTCGAGCCGAGGCGATCGGCGATACGGCCGACCGCTGTCCGAGCCGCCTCCAGCTGTAACGTCATGCCGCCACCGAGGAACGCATCCGGAATGAGCCGGCCGAGGACCACATTGGCGTCCGTCACCGTCGGCTCGGTACCACCATTGCCATAGGCGGCCGGCCCGGGATCGGCACCAGCCGAGCGCGGACCAACGCGCAGTGCGCCGCCCGTATCGAACCAGGCGATGCTGCCGCCACCCGCACCGACCGTGTGAATGTCGATCATCGGCAGCCGTGTTGGGAAATCACCGATCGTGCCGTCGGTCGTCTCGCTCAATTCCCCATCGATCAGCGCCACGTCGGTCGAGGTACCACCCATATCAAACGTAATCGCGCGCTCGAAGCCGGAGGCGCTCGCGACGTAGGCCGCGCCCACGACCCCGGCAGCCGGGCCGGAGAGCAGCGTCCGGGCGGCCTCACGGCGCGCCGTCGCCGCCGAAATCGAGCCGCCGTTTGATTGCATGATGCGCAACGGCGCGCTACCCGGCAGCGAGCGTTCCAGCTCGCCGAGATAGCGATCCATGATCGGCGCGACATAGGCGTTGAGCACCACCGTACTCGTCCGCTCGTATTCACGAAACTCCGGCAGTACCTCGCTCGATGCCGAAACATGCAATCCAGCCGCCCGCGCCGCCGCGACCACCGCCTGCTCGTGTGCCGGGTTGGCGAAGCTGAAGAGAAGACAGACCGCGACCGATTCAACCTCGGCCAGCTTGAGCGCGGCGACCGCTTCGTCGATCGAGGCCGGATCAAGCGGCGTCAGCACCGCGCCGCGTTCATCGAGCCGTTCGCGCACCTCGACGCGCCAATCGCGCGGCACCAGCGGCGGTTCGCGCTCGACGCGGAGCGCATACAGCTTCGGCCGCGTCTGACGCCCGATCTCCAGCACATCACGAAACCCGGCCGTGGTGATCAGTCCGGTGCGCACGCCCTTGCGCTCCAGCACGGCGTTGGTCGCGACCGTCGAACCATGCACCAGTGCCGCAAGCTCGTCACCGACGTTCAGCTCACGCAAGCCGCGCAAAATCGCCTCGGCCGGATTCCGCGGCGTCGACAGCACCTTGTGCACCCGCAAGACGCCGTCATCCGACACGACGAAATCGGTAAATGTCCCCCCGGTATCGACCCCAACCACGCTTTTCGGCATCGGTTTCCCATCAACTCTGTCTCGTCCCAGGCAAGCCATATGGCCGCTCGCTTAGCATGGCCGACGATCGCGCCGATTTCAAGCGTGCAAAGCGTGCACGCGATATACACAGAACCCACCGATCAGAATGGTCAGATCGCTCGCAAGTCATCAGGTCATCTGACCAATGCGTCTTGACACTACGGACATCTCGCTCTAAAGTGACGATGGTTTTGCGAACAGAGATGCTGCTTCAGGGATCATGACCATTTGGTCTGCTGGATCATTTGGTGATGGCCCAGCAGATCTAGCCTCCATCGTCTCGTCATCTGAATTGGCGCGGAAAACCGACGCCAACGGGTCATTCACCCGAATGCGCGCTGTTCGTCCTGCCCGGTCGGAAGAACGCATCGCTGCGCCGAGCGGGAGAAACGGATGAGAGCCGGGTGATCGTCGCGTCGAAGCATTGAGCCGGATTGAACTACGTACGGAACAAGTCGGAATGTGTTACGAGGGGGAGTTCATGAAACGATTAAAGCACCAGAACGATGCTGCCGGCTCCGGCGCAGGTTCGGACAGTCCGAGTTTCTTTGTCGTTGGACGACAAGTATCACGGCGCGAGTTCTTGCGCATGAGCGGCGGCATAGCCGGAATCGCGGCGGTGCAGGCGCTTCTTGCCGCCTGTGGCGGCGGTTCGAGTAACGAAACCCCTGCGGCCAGTGCCGCCAGCAGTTCCAGCGGTGGCACAACCACTAGCGGTTCTTCGACCGCGGCGGCCACTGCCGGCGCTGCTTCGCCTGCGGCTTCGGGCAGCGCGAGCGGTACCGCCAAGCTCGTGAATGGAGGCGGTACGCCACCCGATTCAGCCAGCGGCGAGTTGAAGATCGCCCTGCAATTTGACCCGACGAGCCTCGATCCGCTCGACACCTACTCACTGAACAATGGCCGCTGGGCGGATAACGTCTTCAGCCCGCTCGTTTGGCGCGACACGAACCTTGTCCTGTACGACGGCGAAGATGGCCATCCATCGCCGGCCGACGGTTTCGGGCTGGCCGAATCATGGAATTACAGCGACGACAAGACGCTGGAAATGAAGCTGAAAACCGGCATTACCTTCCACGACGGCAGATCGGAAGAGCACACGTC